>JBDQPD010000084.1:0-15364 GCA_040260805.1 Myxococcota bacterium
CCGGCGCCGGCCGCGACCGCCGGACGCCCAGGCTTGGATTGCCAAGCGATTTTAGCGGACCAGCCTCAAGCACCTTCTGGGCGTTACTGGATTGATCCAGACGCTCAGGGCGGCGAAAACGCCTTCTCGGTCGATTGTCAGATGGGCGAGAATCAAGGCTGGGTCATCTTACGCCTGAGCGATGCCGATGGCGTCGTCGTCGCTGAGTTCTCGGGAACCAACCCGTGGGACAAATGTGCTGACGATGCGGGTGCGCCCTTCTCGGTCTCGCAAAACCAAGTCATCGCCGACTCGAGCCCGAACCGCTACCACCGACACGAGGTCGCGTTGTTGTACGACCAACCCAGCACCGGCGCGCCCTACAACGCCGCCCAAATGGCAGCCCTTCGAGGGCGGCTCACTGAGCTCCATGTGGACACCCGGATGGTGGCGCTGACTGCGGACGATGACAACGGGAACTACCACTCAGGCTCAGGCTGGGGTCATGAAGTGTATATCGAAGACGGCGAGGGCGACTGGGTGCTGCTGTCACCCGGCAACAACGGTGAATGTGGAGGCGGTCAAGGCAGCTACCCGGCTCGTAACTCGCAGTCGGCGATCTACTACTGGCATACTACGGACGCTGGCTCTCAAGTTGCCGGCACGACCGGGATCAACAGCGCGGCTTTGGCGGCGATAGAATCCAAGGATCTCTTACCGAGCCGAGTACGCCTCGAAGTGCGCACCGGCGGTGGCGCTGCGTTCGGCTTCGCTCAGCGCAACTTTCTGGTCCGCTGAACCCCTACTCAAGCGCCACTTGGGTCGCGTAGTATCCGCCCTGACTCATGAGCTCTTCATGCGTCCCGCGGTGAGTGATCTGACCTTCCTGCAGCACCAAGATCTCATCGGCGTGACGCACCGTGCTGAGGCGATGTGCGATCACCAAGACGGTGCGACCTTGCATCAAATGGTCGAGCGCTTCTTGCACCAAGCGCTCGCTCTCGGAGTCCAGCGCAGAGGTCGCCTCATCAAGTAGAAGAATCGGCGCATCGCGGAGTAAGGCACGCGCGATGGCGATGCGCTGCCTTTGACCGCCGGACAATCGAACGCCTCGATCCCCGACCACAGTATTCAAACCTGCCGGGAACGCGCTGATGAAATCCCACGCTTGAGCAGCTTGTGCGGCTGCTTTGACCGCCGCATCGTCGGCCGATTCACAGCCGTAGGCGATGTTGTAGCGAATGCTCTCGTGAAACAGGACCACGTCCTGACTGACCAGAGCCATCTGGCGACGTAGGCTGTGCTGATCGAGCTTGCGCAGATCGGCGCCGTCCAGCTCAACGCCACCGGACTGGACTTCATAAAATCTCGGGATCAGGTTGAGCACCGTACTTTTACCCGAGCCTGAAGGCCCTACCAAGGCCACGGTCTTTCCTGCGCCTAGTTCAAAATCAATGCCGTCGAGGACGGGTACCCCTTGATGTTCACCGGGATACGCAAAGTGGACGTTGCGAAAGCGGATCCCCTCGCTGAACTTATCGAGCTCCTTGGCGTCGAGCGCATTTTGGATCGTCGGTTCGCGATCCAAGATTTCAAACAGACGCTCGGCGGCACCCAAGCCTGTCGCCATCAAGGTCGAGACGCGGCCCATCTCTTTGACCGGTCCATAAATTAGAATCAGCGTCAGAAAGAACGAGACAAAGAACTCAGGCTCTAGATGGTTGGCGTCGCCTACCGGTAAGGCCATTCGATCGGTCGCGTACCAAAGCACTAACGCCAGACCGATCACGCCGCAAAACTCAACAAAGGGCGAGTAGACGCCACGGGCTGCGACCGAGCGCAGCATGATCTGTAAGAAGCGTTCATGTTCTTCGTGAACCACCTGCTGCTCTTTAGCCTCAGATGCGCTCGCTTTGATGAGATGAACGGCGCCAATCGCTTGCGTGATACGCGCCGTGATCTGACCGAGCGAGTCCAGATACTCGCGAGCGATCCGACGAATGACTTTCAAGAACCAAATGATCGGGACCGCAGCTCCGGGGACTGCGACAAACGCTGCTAGCGCCAACATCGGATCCAGCAAGAAGCATTGGAGGACTAGGGCAAAGACGACCAGTGAGCTGCGCAGCAGCGACGCGACCGCATCCACCACGGCGACTTCGATCTGTTGAACATCAGTCGTAAAGCGACTCACCAGCTCGCCTTGTTGGCGTCCGTCAAAGAACCCCATCTCCTGCGATAAGGTCTTCTCAAAAAGCTGATTACGCAGATCAACTACGACGTGAGCGCCCACCCAGCGAATGACAAAAAACTGCGTCCCGTAAGCGATCCCTTTAATGATCACGACACCCACGAGAATCCAGCCAATATACCGCAGATCGCCCTGCCCCTCGCCAAAGACATCGGCGAGAAAAGGGAAGTGCTTGGTGACCGTGACAAAGCCGCGCTCGCCGCCGGTCACGAGGTGACTAATCCCTGGACCGATTAAGAAGGCATAAGCGGCGGTCGTCGCCGCCAGCACCACCATCGCCGCAAAGCCGAGAGGCACCCAGCGCCAATAGGGCGCAACGAAGTGCAGGAGTCGTTTGTACACGCTCAACTACCTCGAGTGACTCGGCGCGGTAAACCAGCGACTGCAGCCATCGCTTCGAGAACGATCTTACCGCTCATCTTCGACGTTCCGGCTACCCGATCGGGGAAAATAATAGGAAACTCTTCAACCGAAAACCCAGCCAACAAAGCACGATACTTCATCTCAACTTGAAAGACGTAGCCTTTAGCCGCCACGGCGTCGAGATCGAGTCGCTCGAGGACCGTGCTGCGCCAGCCGACAAAACCAGCGGTCAGATCACGAACTTTAACGCCAAGAATGGTCCGAGCATACAGCGAGCCACCCCGACTCAAAATCCGACGATGCAGACCCCAGTTCTCGACGCCACCCCCGGCGATCCAGCGAGAACCTACCGCCACGTCATGCTGCTCTAGAGTTCGAAGCATATCGACCAAGTAGCGAGGCTGGTGCGAAAAATCGGCGTCCATCTCGACGACGCGCTCATAGTCGCGCTCAAGAGCCCAGCGAAATCCTGCCACATAGGCTGGACCTAGACCCTCCTTCTCTCGTCGACTCAGGAGGTGCAAACGAGGCTCACGCTCTGCCAACTCTCGAACGATATCGCCCGTACCATCGGGTGAATTATCGTCGATGATCAAAAGATCCAGAGGCGCAACGGCGAGCACCGCCGGAATGATCTCCCGAATATTCTCACGTTCATTATACGTCGGCATGCAGACTAAGGCGCGCGTCATATCGACAAATCTCCAGACTGTTCTTGCAGCGGTCCTCGATGCCTTCGAAGCGCTAGAAATGCGAGGCAAAACCCTAAAATCAAACCCACCAGGACATCGCTGAACCAATGAGCGCCGATTGCGATGCGGCTCCAGCCGACTCCAATCGCTATACCGACAGCCCCGACCGTGATCGGAAGGCTCGCCGCCGAAAACGCAATGGCGCCGCCGACATAGGCGGCGAATGCAGAGTGTCCCGAAGGAAAGGCGTGGCGTTTGAGGTGTCCGCCAGGGAGCGTCTCAAGGGCTTCAATTTGGGCTGCAGGTCTCGGACGATCGAGTGAGCGTTTGGTGCCCTGGACAAGGACCAGCAAGACCAGGCCTATGATGACCAACGATTTGAGCATCGCCTGACTGCGCTGCCAACCATGCAAACGAAGCAAGGCAACGACTAAAATGGGCACGGCAAGAAAGGGCTCACCCAACAAGGTGATCCAGCGCGCCCATTCGGCGCCCGGACCAGCCATCGCCAAGGTAAGCGTCAGATCCATCAGCCGCGCCAAGCTTGGGCGACGGCTTCGATGCCGACGCCCTGTGCCAAAAGGTGTCTGAGCGCATCGCTGCCCTGGGCATGCTGTGCGCGCAGCGCATGATCAGCGCGTAAGTCCATGAGCGCTTGCGCCAAACGCTCGGGGGTCGCGTCCCTTTGGAAGACCTCATCCCAGATGGGATCTTGATCCCCTGTTCGCACCAAGGTCAGGTTGCTTGGCGAGGTGACCTCGAGTCGAACCAAGGCGTTGCCAATCGCCCAATGCAAGCCACCTGTTCGATACGTAATGACATGCGGTGTCCCCACCAAAGCGACCTCAAGCGAAGCCGTGCCATTACACACCAGCGCAGCGCTTGCGCCGCCTACTGCCTCGACCATCGTCTCCACAAAATCGACCGGCAGCCCCTGAAAGGCTGCCTCGACCTCCGAGCGCTCAAGAGTTGGAGCCACCGGTACTCGAAAGCGTAAGCTGTCGTCTTGAGCGAGCAGCACTCGAGCCGTTGCCACCATCAAGGGGGCAAGATGACTGAGCTCGTTGGGGCGTGAGCCGGGCACCAAAGCGACGGGGCCGTCAACCGGACTGTCGAGTTTAGGCGTTTGATCAGCGATCGGGTTACCGCAGTACGCAGCAGAGACACCGCGCTCCGACCACCAATCTGCCTCGAAGGGTAGGATCGTAAAAACTTGGTCATAAGCTTGCCGTGCCTTTTTGATTCGCCAGCCGCCCCAAGCCCAAAGTTTGGGGGGAATGAATCCAACCACATGGACTCCACGAGCTCTGAGCGCACGCCCCAGCGGAATGTGAAACCCAGAGTAGTCGACCAGTAGGGCGCGCTGCACCTGATGCCGATCAACGGCAGCGAGTAACGCTCGACGGCTTTCTTTGAGCTCTTTGAGCATCGAGAGTGGCTGCGACAAGCCAAAATGCCCCTCAAGGCCGACCACTTGCTCTGCGCCGAGCGCCTGAAGCTCAGGTCCGACCTTGCCGATGATATGCTGTCCGGAACCCAAGGCTTTGACCACTGCGGCAGCTTGGCGATCCCCGCTCGCTTCGCCCACGCTGATCAGCAACGAGGTCATCAGAAGGCAGAGCCGATCGTAAACTCAAGAGCGGAGGCTTCGTCTCCAGGTCGAGGCGTCAACGGATAACCGACCTCAAGCCTCAGCGGACCCATGGGACTTTGCCATCGAATCCCGTAACCGACCGAGTGCAACAAACCAAAGGGATAGCCGTTCTCAGCCCCCATGAGGTAAGGATCCTGTCGTGCCCAGACGTTGCCCGTGTCGTAGAACGCCACGCCGGTCACTCGAGCCGCTGGGAAGATCGGAACCTCTAACTCAAAGTTGGCGACGATCTGCTTGTTGCCACCCAAAACCTGCTCGGACATCGGACTGTCCGGTGAGAACCCATAAGGGACTCGAGCGGCCGGCCCCACCGAGCGCAAGCGGTAGCCTCGCAAGCTGTAAATTCCGCCCGAGAAATAATTCTCTTGGGGCATGCTTTGTTTGGAGCCGAGATAGCCGACTTTGATGCTCGACTTAAAGACTGAAGCCAGCGGTAAGGGAACGTAGCCTCGCAGGGTCGCGTCAAATCGCCAGAACTCGTTTTCTGAGCCGAAGAGCGGATCGGCGCGATCCAAGCCAATCGAGTGATACATCCCCTTGCTCGGGTACATGCGATCGTTGCGGCTATCCCAAGTGGCGCGCAGACGCAGCGCCGAGGTCAAACGACGCTGCCCTGGGATCACACCGGGTAATGGGAAGCGCAGCTGATCCTCTGAGATAGCGACGGTCTCAGCCATCCAGCCTAAGCTCAGATGAAGGTAGTCACCGAACAGATATCCGCCGGTCAGACTTGCCCCGGTGGCGGTGCGAACAAAGTTATAATAATCGGTTTCGTTGTCGTACAAACTCGTCGCAAGCGACCAGCGTGAATCCAGCAAGCGCGGCTCATGATAACTAAAGCTGAACACTTCTCGCAGCGATGAATACTGCGCCTGAAGCGCCATGCGCGTCCCGTGACCTAGGAAGTTATCCTGGGTCACCGACGCCATCGCTAAGAAATTTTCAGCGCTTGAAAAGCCGAAGTTGGCGTTCACCGAACCGGTGCTGCGCTCTTTGACTTCGATGAGCAACGCAATGCGATCGGGCGCAGTCCCAGGCTGCTCGGTGATCCGCACGCCGTCTTGTTGCTCAAAGAAGCCCGTCGCCTGAACTCGCAGCTTCGAGGCCTGCACTTTGCTCATCGAATACAGGTCGCCCTCATTGATCTTGAGCTCTCGTCGAATCACCTTATCGCGGGTCTTATAGTTGCCCCGAATCATGATCCGCTCGACGGTCACACGCGGACCGCGCTGCAACGAGAAATCAAGCGCCACCGTCCGCTTCTTACGGTCCTGCTTCGCCTTGGTTCCAACATTAGCGAAGGCATACCCTGCGTCTTTGTAGATCCGAGTCAGGGCCTCAATCGAGCGCTGCAGAGCCCCTGCGCTGAACGGCTCACCCGGTTTGAGCGCAACGTACTTGCGCAGCTTGTCAGCGGGCCGAATCAGCTCCCCTGCGAAGCCAAGCGCACCCAGCTTATATTGGGGGCCTTCTTGAATCGGAATCGTGATGCGCATCCCGCGCAGGTCAGGGTCCATCGTAATGGTCGGCTGACCCACTTTGATGTCGAGGTAGCCTTTGTCTCGGTAGACCAACTCGACCAACTGGCGATCGATGTTGAGCTTTTCCTCATCGAACAAGCCATCGTCAGTGATGAAGTGCATCCAGGTGCGCTCTTGAGTCTGCAGGCGAGCCTTTATTTCGGACTCGGTAACCTTGTCGTTACCGACCAAACGCAGACTGCGAACCAACACTTTATCGCCGAGGCTATAAAGAAAGGTAATATCGACGCGCGCATCGGGTGCGTCGGTCACACGGTAGGTCACCTCACCCAAATAGTAGCCTTGGTCCGACAAGAGCTTTTTGATTTTGACCAAGCTGCGCCGGAGCGCCGCTTCGTCGATCGGATAACCGGCTTGGACCTCTAGAGCGCCATCGATCTCTTCACGGTCGACCCCCTCTAGCCCCTCGTGTTTGATCTCGCGAATCGAGGGTCGCTCAACGACCTTGAGAAGCAAGACGAGGTTCTCACCCTCAAAAGTTCGAAAGACCCGCAAATCATCAAACCGTTCAAGATCCCAAAGGGCTTTCAAATCGGCTGCCACCCGACGCGCTGAAAATGGGGTGCCGACCTTTGACTTCATCGTGCCAAGAACAGCTTCTCGCTCGACGCGCCTCAACCCTTCGACGCGGATCTCGGTGATCATCACGCCTGGGACAGGTGCCAAAGACTCACTCTGTGTGAACCCGGGACCTGCAAGCAGCATCATGATGATCAACGCGACTCTGGGCATCAGTTTAGCTCGGCTCCGAGTTCTGTAAGTGATCCACCGGCGAGGTGAAGACGACGCCCCATGCGAGCGGCGAGCGCCGAATGGTGCGTCGCCACTACGGTGGTCAAACCCATCTCATCGTTCAAGGCAAGAAGAAGGTCATGAATCTCGTTCGCATTTGCTTCGTCGAGATTTCCCGTCGGTTCATCGGCGAGCAAGAGACGAGGGCTTTGAATCAACGCTCGAGCCAGAGCAACTCGCTGCTTTTCACCGCCGCTCAATTCGCCTGGACGATGTTTCATCCGCTCGGAGAGGCCAACACGCTCAAGGAAAGCGATCGCTCGAGATTCACTATCAAGAACGCTCGAGCCAGCAATTCGAGCCGGCAAAGCGACGTTCTCAATCGCGCTGAGTTCAGAGACCAGATGATGGAATTGATAGACAAAACCGACGTGCGCATTGCGATGAGCCGCCAAGGCATCCGAATCCAAACCCGTGAGTTCACGCCCGTTGAACTCCAGACTTCCCGAGTCCGGTAAATCTAAGGTCCCGAGCAAATGCAGTAAGGTCGACTTGCCCGCCCCGGAGGCGCCAGTTAGCGACACCATCTCACCAGGCTGCAACACAAAGTCGACCCCGCGCAGGACCTCAATCTTTGTGCCTTCCATTTCGAAAGCTCGATTCAGCCCTGTGCAGTTAAGGAGCGGCTTAGTCATAGCGTAAGCCCTCCACAGGACGCAGTCGACTGGCGTGCCAAGCAGGATAAAGCGCTGCTAAGAAACATAGAACCATGGCGGCCACCACCACCACAGCCACTTCAGCGCCCCGCAGCTCAACCGGCAAACGATCGATATAGTAAACGGTTGCGTCGAGATTAACGCCAAAACGCTCAATCAAGGCGCAGACCCCCACCCCAAGTGTGGAACCCGCTAGGGTCCCAGCCAAGCCGACCGCGACACCATAGCTCACAAAGACCCGCATAATGCCTCGGTCGGTTGCGCCGACGCTTTTGAGAATCGCTATCTCTTTACCGCGCTCAAGGACCACCATCACCAAGGCGGTAATAATGTTCAGACTCGCGACCAAGACGACCGCGCAAAGGATCAAGAACATGACGATCTTCTCGAGCCGAAGCGCCTGAAACAAGGGACGGTTCGCATCCATCCAGTCTCGAGTGTAATAAGCCCCGTCAAACAGCTGCTCCATCACCTTTTTGCGGATCTGAGCCACCTCATCGACCTCGCCAACGCGCAGCTCCAACCCCGTGATCCGGCCCGGCGCATCGAGGAAGGTTTGCGCCTCCGGTAGAGCGACATAAGCGAACTTGGCATCGTACTCATAAAAACCGGTGTGAAAAACAGCCGCCACTTTGAAGGCGCGTGCTTTGGGGACAGGGCCGGTCGGGCCGAGTTCACCCAGTGGATTGACGACCTGAACGACGGTGCCCACCTCAGCGTGTAAGGCTTTCGCCATTTCGCTGCCGATGACGATTCCCGGCGAAATCTGCCCCTCATTGCGAACCGGGTCTTCCGTCTCATCGCCCATGTCGAGGAAGTCATCGTCAGCTGAGTTTTCATCAACTGGACCGGCGTCTGCTGAGGGCGCCTTGTCGCCCTCCTCGTTGCGCATATCGTCGAGCATTTTACGGTATCGGTCGAGCGGGTCGGGGATCGTCTCGGGTCGTTCTAAATATGCAAAGTCTCCGCTCTTTAGGCTCTGACTCAGCTTACCCATTCGCGGTAAATCGGCGGCACGGACGCCACGTAAAATAGCGCCTGAGAGATTCGAGGGCGAGGTCACCATGACCTCAGAATACAAGAACGGGACCACCGAATTGACGCCTTCGACCGCGCCCAACTTGTCGGCGAGCGGCTCATACTCGGTAAAGTCATGACCATAGCGAAAGACGATCAAATGAGGGTTTGCGCCCAAGATTTTACTCTTCAAATCACTCGCAAAGCCACTCATCACCGACATGACGACGATCATCGCCGAGACCCCCATGGCGACGCCGATTACCGAAATCAAGGTGATGACGCTGACGGTTGCCTCGCGCCGCTTTGAGGTGAGAAATCGTTTGGCTAGCGCCAGACTCCAGCCCCAAGGTCCGCCGCCGGGGCGCAGCAAGTGCGCCGCACTCGCCAGGCATACGGCTGCGATCATCCAAACCATCAGGCCAAGGACGATGGCGACCACACCGTAGGGTCCGCCGACCAGCTCAAAGGCGGCGGGTGACACCGAGGAGCGCAACGCAAAGGCGCCCGCAACCAGGATCGCCAAAGCCGTCAGTAAACTGACCAGCGCTCCCACCGCTTTCGCGCGCAGCAGATGCACCCCAATGCCGCTCAGAGCCCCCAAAGCGGTCAGCGACATCGCCGCAACCGCAGCCAAGCCATCGCCATAGAATTGCCCACTTTGATCGACCGCAACCAAGCCAGCGCGTGCGAGCGCTAGATTGAGCGTGCCGAGCAAGACACCAATGAGCAAAGCCTTAAACAACACGCGCTGATTACCCCTGCCGTCGAAGTTGCGGAAAGAGAATGACCTCTCGGATCGAGCTGTTATCGGTCAGCAACATGACCAAGCGATCAATACCGATACCCTCGCCAGCGGTGGGCGGCATGCCAAACTCTAAAGCCCGCAGAAAATCTTCGTCGAGTTCATGCGCCTCGTCATCGCCCTTCGCCCGCTCTCCCAGCTGCGCCTCAAAGCGGCCGCGCTGATCATCGGGGTCATTGAGCTCGGAGAAGGCGTTCGCCAACTCCATGCGAGCGCAAATCAACTCGAAGCGATCGGTGTAGTCTGGGTTGTCCTCTTTACGCCGAGCTAAAGGCGAGACGTCCGTCGGATAATCGGTGACAAAGGTTGGATCGATCAGCTGAGGTTCGGCGCAGTGATCAAAGAGCTCCATTTGCACTTTACCGAGCAAGGTGTCCGCCCGCAGCTCGATGTGGTGCTTCTCCTTAGCAAAGCGAATCAAAAACTCACGGTCTTCGACCTTATCGGCGGGGACATCAGCATATTCGACCAAGCCCTCAATGACCGGCAGACGCCGGAAAGGGAGACTAAAGTCGATCGTCAAAGCGTCGTCACTGCCGGTCGGATGATAGGTCAACGACTCCGCCCCATCGTGGAGCGTTTTGCACAATCCATTGAACAGCTTCTCGGTGTGGACGATCATGTCCTCAACCGTCGCATACGCCTCGTAGAACTCGATCGCGGTGAACTCCGGGTTGTGGCGCACCGAGATCCCCTCGTTGCGGAAGTTCTTCCCGATCTCGTAGACCCGCTCCATCCCGCCAACGACTAAGCGCTTGAGATGCAGCTCGGTCGCAATCCGCAACTTGAGATCCATCTCGAGGGTGTTGTGATGCGTCAGAAAGGGTCGAGCAGAGGCGCCGCCCGCCACATCGTGGAGGCTCGGTGTTTCGACCTCAACGTAGCCGTTCTCGTCGAAATAGTTGCGAATATAGCGCATCACCAAAGCACGCGCCGCAAAGGTCTCACGGACCTTAGGGTTGACGATCAGATCGACGTAACGTTGCCGAAAGCGCAATTCTGAATCGGTTAGGCCTGCCCATTTCTCAGGCAACGGGCGCAAGGACTTGACCAACAAATGCAGCTCATCAACCGACAAGGTCAGCTCGCCAGTTTTGGTCCGGAAAGGGGCCCCCTTCACGCCGACATGATCGCCTCGGTCTAAACGACCGAAGGCTTCCCAAGAAGCCTCGTCCGTCCGGTTCTTTCTCAAAAAGACTTGCAGATCACCGTCGCGGCCTCTGAGCTTGATAAACGCTGCTTTGCCAAAGCGGCGAATCGCCATCACCCGTCCCGCAATCGTCTGCGTTTCGTCGGGATCGGGCTGGTTCGCGTCCTCGGCTAGGTGGCCGTAGCGAGTATGGATTTCACCTAGGGAGAGTGAGCACGACCAATCGTTCGGATAAGCTTGCCCTTGGGCTCGCAGTTCATCGAGCTTAGCGCGTCGATGAGCGATCAGTTTTTCTTCACCTGCTAGGTCATCAATTTCTTGGGTCTCTTCACTCACGAGATCTGCCCTTTTTCCAAAGCCGGCGGTCTTTGGCAGAGGGGGTAGAGCGGGTCAACCGTAGGTTGAGGCGAGTTGGGCGATCGAGCGACTTTACCGAAGCGCAACCGGCTCTGGAATTTGAGCCATAAGTTTGGCTGTCGTGAACGCCGGAAGCTGACACACGCCACGCTCGCAGACAAACGCCGTGCTCTTCCCTTCAAGAGCCGTTTTGCCACCCAGCCACGGCACCTCAACCGACAACTCCTTGGCTTGCCTCTCGCTCAACTCAAAGACCGTTGCGTTGGGCAAATACTGGGTCCGCAGGACCGAAAACAAATCGCTCGTAGCGCCACCATCAGGGTGCACAATAACCACCTCAAGCGGCCGGTCATCGGCGCGCTCTAACGCAGCTAGGGCGTGGTCCATACCCCCGCGCGTGATCGCCTGACTCAAGCCCCGAAAGGCACGACGAGCTGAGGCATCAAACCCTGGGTCGCCGGTCAGCGTCGAGAGGCGAATCAAATTGTGAAGGCTGATCGAATTACCGCTCGGGATCGCGCCGTCGTAATCAGGTTTTTCTCTGGCAATATGAACCTTTTGATCGTCTGAGGTGAGATACCAAGCGCCATGCTCAGCGTCGCCATAATGACGATCTTGTAGATCCTGTAAGCTGCGCGCTGCGCTCAACCATTTGGGGTCACCATCCGCTTGAGCGAGCTCGATCAACCCGTGGATTAGAAAGGCATAATCGTCGAGGAAGGCTTGCTCTTGGCGGGCACCATCTTTTGTCGAGTGGCGCAGGCGCCCTTTGGGGCCTCTCATGGTCTTGAGGTGAAAGTCTGCGGCGCGACGAGCAGCCTGAATGTATTGCGGCGCATTGAGCACCCACCCTGCGCGAGCAAACGCAGCGATCATCAAACCATTCCAGTCCACCATAATCTTGTCGTCTAAGCCCGGCGCGATCCGCTGGGCGCGGACAGGGTACAACACCTCACGTGCGTGGCTGAGGTGAGCGTCGAGTTCAGCCCGAGTCAGCTTGAGGTCTTTGGCCACGTCGTTGAGCGCTCGAGGCACCCAAAAGATGTTGCGCCCCTCAAAGTTTCCAACCTTCGTCACGTCCCACGCGGCGATGACTGATCGCGCCACGGCTTTGGGCAAGAGCTCATCGAGCTGCTTGAGGTCCCACAAAAAGAAGGTGCCCTCTTCGCCCTCTGAATCGGCATCAGTCGCAGAATAAAATGCGCCATCACTGCGCGTCATTTCTCGTAAAACATAGTCCAGAGTGAAGCGAACGGTTTGAGCAAAGTCCTCTCGACCGGTCATCTGATAACCCGCCAGAAAGTCATGCGCTAACAGCGCGTTATCATAGAGCATCTTCTCGAAGTGCGGGACCAACCAGCGCTCGTCAGTGCTGTAACGATGAAACCCGCCCCCGAGCTGGTCGTGGATACCGCCATCTTGCATCTTCTCGAGCGTCAGAGTCGCCGCATCGAGAACCGACTGATCACCGTTTCGACGGGCAAATCGAAACAGCAAATGAAGCGGCATAGAGGAGGGAAACTTCGGACGCCCACGCATCCCACCCCAGGTCGAATCAAAGCGCCCCATCGCCCAGCGAACAGTGATCTCGACTGCGCTCAGGGAAAGCTCCGGCCCGGACGGAGCCGGCTTGAGCGAGCGCGCAACCTCTTCGGTGAGGCGCTGCGCTTCGGCGCGCACGGCCTCAGGCTCGGTCTCCCAGCGCTTTGCCAGGGTCTTGAGTAAGGACTGAAAGCCCCGCACCACGCCGCGCTGGCCATCGGGAGGGAAATAGGTCCCCGCAAAGAAGGGTAGACCCTCAGGATCCGCCCAAACGGTCATGGGCCAACCCCCACTGCGGCGTAGCTTATGAACCGCCGCCATGTACAAACTGTCAATGTCAGGGCGCTCTTCACGGTCGACTTTAATCGGCACGTAGAGCTGGTTGATCAACTCGGCAATCGCCTCGGATTCAAAGCTCTCTTCTTCCATCACATGACACCAGTGACAGGTCGAATAGCCGACACTGATCAGCAAGGGCCGGTTGAGTCGCTGCGCCTCTGCGAGCGCCTCTTCACCCCAAGGTCGCCAATCCACAGGGTTGTGTGCGTGCTGCAGCAGATAGGGACTCGTCGATTGAATCAGGCGATTAATATACTTGGGTGAACCGTCTGCCCGCAGGTGCTTAGTGCGCGGCTTATAGTCTTTACCCTTAGCCGCTAGAGCTTGTCGCAAGGCTTCAACCAACGCCGTCTTCTTTTCGACCGAACCAGGGTGGGTCATCTCGACTCCTTGAGGATTTTCGATGGGTGTTTGAGTCGCCGCCTCTGCGGTAGACCCCGCTTTACACGCACCGACAGCGCACCAGAATAAACCGATGATCAGTAGGCGCATTTCGGTCTCCGGGCGACGGCTCGGCTTCAACCTTGGAAACCAGCCGTCAACCCTATGACCTACGTCATCTGTCCGAGCAACCCAATGTGGCCGCAACAGGCTCCCGAAGCCACCGAAGACCGAGATGAAGGGCAACCCCGCCCTGATATTTGGATTGAGGAAACACATTATGCGTACTCAGATTCTTCGACTTAGCGCTCTTCTTGCTTTGGTCACCACCGCAGCGTGCGGAAGCGACGCTCCAGTTGATGGCAACCAAGCCGATCGCTGGCGCGCCGATGCGCCCCGTGACCCAGCAGCCAACAACAATCCGGATAACTCCGATAATGGTAACACTGGCGACAACGGTCAGAACAACGGCGATAATGGAAACAACGGCTCCAATACTCCTGACCCCGAGCCCACCGATCCTACCGGGATCACGCGTGACGATGCGATCCCCGCAGCGGTCGACGGTGCGGTCAGCGGCGAGCTCACCGAAGACAACGCCGAGGCATGGTATCGCTTCGTCGCCGGTAACGCCTATCAGTATGCAGTCTTCACCAGCGGATCGCTCGATACCGAGTGCGCTTTGTTTGACGGCGCACGCACTGAGCCTGTCGCAGAAGATGATGACAGCGGCGAAGGCCTGAACTGCCGTCTCGAGAATGAGCTGGTCAACGGTCGCACCTACCTGGTGCGTGTGCGCAGCTTCCAAGGGCGCGCCCAGGGTCAGTTCCAGCTGCACATCGAGAGCATCGATGCGCCGACCATCGATCCTCAAATCGCAGCTCGCCCCGGCGAAGTTCGTGCGGGCAGCGTCCTCACGATCGGCGGCAGCGGGTTTACGCCCGATGGCGAAGTGACCATCGAGATCAACGGCATGGCTGAGCTTGCGGTCGATCCGACCACCGCTGACGAAGACGGTATTGTTGCGGTCAACCTCGATATCGCGACCGACCAAGCCGCTGGACGTTATCAAGTGCGAGCCATTGACGGTGCGTCAAACACCCCAAGCCGTTGGGTCAACTTCAGCGTCACTGAGGCGCCCGCAGATGATCATGGAAACGACGCCGAGACCGCAACCGATACCGGCAACGGTGGATCGTTTGGTGGCACCTTGGAAGCTGGCGATAACGACACCTTCAGCCTCCGCATCAACCGTAACGGTGAGTGGATCATTCACACCGAAGGCGACCTCGATACCGTCTGCACGCTGAGTGACGCCGAAGGGAATGAAATCGCCAACAACGATGACGGCGGCGAGAGCACCAACTGCCGCATCGCCCAAGAGCTTGAAGCGCCGGCGACGGTCCTGATCAATGTTCGCCACTTCCGCGCCAACGGCGAAGGTGAATACACCCTCGTGATCACCGCCCCGGATACTCCGATCGTCGGCGATCCCAATGGAAACAACGGCAACAACGGTAACAACAATGGCGATGATGACCACGCCGACCAGATCGAGGGCGCAAGCTTGCTGCTGCCGATCGTTCCGTCGACCGGCGCCTTTGATAAAGAAAACGATCAAGACTGGTTCGCCTTCTTAGCGCCCGTTACTGGTATGTACACCTTCGCCACCATCGGCTTCGTCGATACGGTCTGCAGCCTCTACGATTCAGAGGGCAACCCGCTCACCCAAGACGACAACAGCGGCCCACTGCTCAACTGTGAGATTCAGCGCAGCCTGCGTGCAGGACAGATCTATTATGTCAGCGTCAGCCAAGGTCGTCTGCGCTTGCCCGGCACCTACGC
>JBDQPD010000113.1:0-10954 GCA_040260805.1 Myxococcota bacterium
GCGACGGCGACGGCGTGGCCGATGGCTTTGACCCGGATGACGACGGCGACGGTATGCCGGATTTAGAAGAGCTCACGCCAGGTAGTGATGGTCGCACGAGCGATCATCGCGAAGATGAGGGGCAAAATATCCCGCCGGGTAATCTAGTAGCTAGCGCCGATGGCGTGGTTGCGATCCTCGGTGAGGGCACGGTTAATCAACGCACCGAAGCGGACGAGTTTAGAACGCTGATCGATCGTCACCATGCCACGTTTGGCAACACGCTGGTGACGCCCATTTATGAGGTCCAAGCGGACACGACGAGCGACCCTAAACTGCTCGTCCAGCTCTTTGGCTACCGAGGCGATGAAGAGACGCTGCGTTTGGTGGTGGGCTCTCAAACGAACCCGAGCTGGCTCAATGAGCGTGAGCTGCCTGGCGTTAATTTAGACTGCGAGGACGTCGGTCGAGGCCGTAAAACCTGCCCGGTGGATGCGCTGAGGCAGGATCTCGATGGTGAGGCGTATCTGGTCTTTGTTTCAACCTCAGGAGCGACCGTCACCCCGCTGTGCGGAAACGGTCAGGTCGAAGGCGACGAGGAATGCGACGACGGCAACCTAGTGGACACCGATAGCTGCTTGACCAATTGCCGCACCGCACGTTGCGGCGACTCGTTCGTTCACGCTGACGTGGAAGCCTGCGATGATGGAAACATGAGCAACGACGACGCTTGCGTTGGCGATCAATGCGCTGTCGCGCGCTGCGGTGACGGGTACGTCCGAGCTGACCTCGCTGACGATAGCCCTGACTTTGAAGCCTGCGACGACGGGAACGACGAGAACCCAGAAGATGGGTGCCATGAATGTCAAAACCCTCGTTGCGGCGACGGCGTCGTGACCGAGGGCGAAGAATGCGATGATGGAAATGTCGCCAACACCGACTCCTGCACTAGCGAATGTCGCCCTTATCGATGTGGCGATGGCTACGTCAATCTGGACCTGCCGGGTAACGCTGACGACTTTGAGGGGTGCGATGACGGCAACGACGACGACAACGACGGGTGCCGAAACAACTGCCTTAAGGAGATGCTGCCCGGGCGCTTGGTCAGCAGCGCATTTGGTGGCTGCCGCCGAACGGTCGATGGGTACTGGTCATGCTGGGGCTTGCGCACTAGTGGTCAGTTTGGAGCGGGTGATGGTCTCTGGGACCCCACGGGCACCCCATCGGGGTTGTCGGCGCCTACGACCTTAGTCGCCGGAGCCAATCATTACTGCGCTTTGACTGGCGACGGTTTGGTCAGTTGCTGGGGCGACTCGTCGAGTCGTCAAGCCGGTACGCAGAGTAATCAGGCGCTCACGCCGGTCGCTTTACCTTTGGCTCAGGTGACGAGTTTATCGGCTGGTCATGCGCTGAGCTGCGCAACAAAAATTGATGGCAGCACCTATTGTTGGGGAGCGCTCGACGCCGATAATCTGACGCATGTGCCGCAGCGTGTAGCAGCCGGTCAGACGACCCGTCGTCTGTTTAGCGTTCTTGATGGGGTCTGCGGTCAGCGAGGCGACGGCAGCGTGTGGTGCCAAGGGAACAACGTTCACGGTAGTCTGGGCACGGCTCAGCAAGGCATGCTGGATCCGCAAGTGGTCTCGGCTTGGGGGCGCCCTGCACAGATGCAGGGTTCGCAGTGGGCGCAGACTCATGATGAACAAGATGACCTGGCGTGTGCGATCGGTAACATGGAGGGGTGTCACAACCACACCTGCGCGCTGACTCAAAATGGGATGGTTGTCTGCGCTGGCAACAATGCGTGGGGGCAGGTGGAAAACTCCGGTACCAATAACGTCCGGGAGCCGGTGGTGAACTTTAACGGTGCGGTGCGCCAGGTCGCAGTGGGTGGCTACCACACCTGCGTTCTCGACTACTCATTCGAGCGAAACGTCTACTGCTGGGGCTACAACGGAGCCGGCCAGCTAGGGTTCACGGCTGATCAAGAACGTCACCCTGTCCCTCGACCCGTTCCCGAGCTTACCGGCGTTGAAGAGGTGGTCGCAGGCGCACTGCATACCTGCGTCTTGATCGGCCAAGACGAGGTCCGTTGTTTTGGTTCGGGTGATCAAGGTCAGTTGGGCAACGAGGTGGGCAGCACTCACCTGCCTCAGAGCATTGAAGGGCTTTGGGTGGGGCGCCAACCTGTCTTTAACTCCGAGCGCCCGATGCTGGGTCGCGTTGGCGATGAATACGTCTACACCCCGAACGTTGTCGACGAGGACGGTGATCCGCTAACGGTGGATGGTGGGTGCCTTAATGATGACCGTATGCCCCTAACCCCCCCTGCTGTGGTGGTGAATGGAACGCTTCGCTTTACGCCAGCAGGCGGCGGAACGCTTCATTGTGAGCTTCAGGCTAGCGACGGCACGGGTCGCCATGCGAAGCAAAGCTGGAACTTTGAGTTGCGTACAGCAGATCAAAATGTAGATCCGATCGTCTGTTCAGAGGCGGACGAAGATCAGGACGGGTTCACGAATTGCGGTGAAGATGACGTGGCGGGTACCGCCGATGATGATTGCGACGATAACAATGCCGGCATCAACCCGAACGCTTTTGAGCGCTGTGATCAGTTCGACAACAACTGCAATGGTTGGATCGATGAGATCTGTGTCGAAGACGATGGAAGAGACCGCGGCTGATCGGGATCACTAACTCTGAGTTGATAACCTTTTGTCAGTGGATCGCACTCTTGCGCTCAACCGCGAGCCGCTGCCTCAGTCTAAGGTGAGGACCAAGGCGCCAAGTTTACTCACTACCGAACCGTCGAGCGAGCGCCTCTTTGGTGCTATCGTCCATTTTATCGAGCCACTGATCGGCGAGTCGCAGGCTGCCTGTGTAGTCCGTACGGTCCGCTTGCAGGATGGCTTTGGCGTCCTTGAGCTTCACGCCTTCAGGTAGGCCGTAATGCGACTTGATCGCACTAAAGACGGCTTGGTCGTTGTAGCCTTGGTCGTATTTTAAGCTCGCCACCGCGGTCATCAAGCCGGTCACCGCTGACTTGACCGGATCTTTGATCGGAAAGTCCGCTTCGGTGCTGGCGAGGTGGTTGTGGTACTCGACCATGGTGATGGCGCGCAGCGCCTCTTCTGAGGCGCCGCTGTAGCGGTCATTGACCTGCATTTTGTAGAACTGGCGACCGTCTTCGGTCACCGTGTCAAACGCAACGATAGCGTCGCCCTCTTTGCCTTGAAAGTAGCCGTCGGACACGATGCGCCCTTTGTGGCTGAACTTGTCGTAGGTGGGGTTGTACAAGTCGATGGTGTTGGCAAAATGACTCGCACGAGCCGGGAGCTCGCCATTGAGTTTGCCTTCAGCCGGTTTCGTAGGCGTCAAGCTGCCTGAGGGCTGCGCCCCGACCTTGACGGTCTCGATGTTGAAGTGGCGATCGATCAAATCCGCTGAGCCATCACCGTCCCCGTCCAAGAAGCGCGCGTTGAACTGCGTATCGATCGGGGTCAGGTAGTTGCCGAGCTCCTTGTGGTGCCGACGACCCACCGCTCGCTTGCGGATGTTGTCACCGATGGTCTGCCAATCGTCTTGCCTAAGCGCGCCCTCAATCATCTCGGTCAGGGCCTTGGCGTCCTCGCCGGTGGTGAACTGCTTGCCCCCACCATCGGTGGGTTTGGTGTAGAAGTACGAGCTGTTAAAGGTGGTCACGAGCTGCGCTTCCGGGAACGCTTTGCGCACGCCGTCGAGGTTGTCTTTGCCCGAGCACAGCCCAAGGAAGACCAGCTTGTCTTTGCCGGTAGCCTCTGGGGCGTTGTCTAAGCTCTTGCGGGTGTTGCCGCCTAAGTTCGAGTGACCGCCGTAGACGATCATGTCGTATTTGGGGTTGTCGATGTCCTTGAAGCTGTCTTTGCTAAAATGCCTCAAGTCGATGTTTACGGTGTATTCCTCACCGTTTACCGTCTTCTTCATCTGCAGATGGCGTGGGTCGCGGTGTCCACCTTCGGTGATTTTTGAGTAGCCACGCTCTTGCAAGAATTCGGTCATACCCTCGTAGAAGTTTTCGCCGTGTCCGGCCGCATAGCTGATGTTGAGCTCGCGTTTTCCGTCGGCAAACCACTTATCGTAGGGAAGCGTTGTCGGCGCGATCTGTGCCTTCATGCCGTCGACCTCCTTTTGCAGGTCGGCAGGAAGAAAGGCGCGCTGCTGAACCGCATTAAAGATCATCGAATCTTTAAGCCCACCGACGGTCTCGGTGCGAACCATCTGGGCGTATTGCGTAAAGGCGGCTCGTTTGAGCTGACCCTCTTCGCCTTCGTTGCCCAAGCCCCGGATGAGCTCATGGGTGAGGGTTGCGGCGGCGCTTCGCGCTTTGGCTTTCTCATCGGCGGGTAGGCTCTCGTGCGATTCGACCTTGCTCAAGAGTGATTGGATCTCGCCGAGCGCTTTGGCGCGCACGGTGGTTGAGACTTGGTTGTGACTAAACAGGTCGCGTCCGTCGGCGAGCTGATCTGCAGCTTCAGCAGCCCGGCTCAAACCGGCGATGCGTCCTTCGAGTGGGCGGGTGGCGTCGGTCTCGGTCGAAAACACGCCCTCATTGGAGAGCATGATCGGCGAAGAAGAAGGCTCAAGGCTGCGGCTCGGGTCGTGAGCGACCGGCGCGCCGAGCTGGTGGTTGAGCTCGACCGCAAGGTCACTGCGGACGCTCACGGCGCCAGATTGACCTTCGATTCGGAGCGAGCTTGAGTTGCCCGATTCCACAGCGGCGTTGAGCGCCGCCGCTTGCTCGCTGCTCAGGCGACCTGCATCAATTTGAAGATGCTTGGTCGAGATGCCGCTCCAGTTCGACTCGCTGCGCACGAACAGATCAATCTTGCCGTCAGCGGCGTCGGCGCTGGTACGGCCTGTGGCAGCCGGGTTGCTGTTGCTGACTTGATCGATCTGTTTGGCGTCGATCTCGTGCAGTTGACCGTTGCGAGGGTCGGTGACCTTGAGGGTAATGCGTGGCATACTGAACTCCATAAATCATTCGGTGTGCGAGGTCAGCCTAAGAGGGCGGCGTCGTCGCGGCAAGCTTGGTGCATTTATCGGGCATTTCAACGAAAGGTTTCCCGACAGTTGACCGACTCGCGCAAAAGATGATCCACCCACCTCGACCCTGAAGGAAGATAACGTGTCCGGACGCCCTAAATTATGCCCCAAATGCCGTAAGCTGGTCGGCGCTGATGATCAGACCTGTTACCAGTGCGGAGCCGACTTGGGATTGCGTGGTCGTTTGGTGGCTGGCGCCACGCGGCAGGCGATGACAGCGGGCGAGGGGACGCCCTGGTGGCGCCTGGTGTTGCTCGCTAATGTCGCCTTGTTCGTGATCGGTCTCGTGGTCACGATGCGCAGCGGCGCTGGGGTCGGTGGCGGCGGCATTTTTGGCATGCTCAGCCCGAGTAACTCGGTCCAGCTCCAGCTTGGTCTACAGGTTCAGCAGTTGGTCCTTAGCGGCGACTGGTGGCGTTTGATCACCTGTTTGTTTCTGCACGGTGGCCTCATGCACTTGGGCTTTAATATGTACTTTTTGGCTCAGCTTGGGCCGACCGCCGAGCAGCTCTTTGGCAACCGCGGTTTCCTGCTTATCTACATCCTCGGCGGCTTGCTCGGCTCACTGGTCGAGCTGGTGCTTGGTAACCCGGTTTTGGGCGCAAGCGGCTCAATCATGGCCTTGATCGGAGCGCTCGCAGGACTCGGCTTTAGCCGGTCGGGGACCTGGAAAAATGAACTCACCCAAGAGATGATCAAGATCCTTTTGTTCGTCACGGTCTTTGGTCTGATTGTCGGCAGCGTGGCGCATGGTGCGCACCTTGGTGGCTTTATCGGTGGGGTCTTGACCTTCTTATTGGTCCAAGCTTTGCGCCGTCGACGTGCTCAAGGGGTTCTCAAGGGCTTGAGTTGGGCAACGACCGCATTGGTAATCGGTAGCTTCGTTCTGATGGGAATGAACCTGAAACAGCCGACGCTGCAGGAGCTCCAAGCCTACGAGCGTTGTGTTCAGCAAGGTGTCCAAACCTTGGTGTCGATGGCGGGTAAAAAGCAAAAGGAGCCGAACTGGGCGTGTTACGATGAGTTGCGCCCGGCCTTGAGTGGGCCGCCTGCTGAGGTGCTCGATGGGCTCGGTGATTTGATGCGTCAGCCCGATGTACCTGGTGGCGAGGACCGACTTAAAGCGCTGATCGATCAGCACAGCACCTGGCTCGAAGCTGAAGCCAGACGATTTGGACTCGGTCGATGACCCCGATTCGAAAACTGGTCATCGCTCTTGCCGCCCTTGGGGTTGGGTTGGCGCTCTGGATCGGTTTGAACCGCAGCGATGCGTCGGTTAATGGTCCGCAGCGTTATGAGTTGCTGACCGACTCGCCAGTGGATCTAAACCAAGCTGAGCATCGTGAGTTGTTCACGCTCGTCCTCCAAAAGCTTGGCGCCTTTGGCGCGGTACGTAGCGCCCTCAAACCGCGCATCGCGATTCCTGACTTTGCGCAGCCAACGCCCCAAAGCACGTTGGTTTTGCTGCAACGCCAAAAGGGTTCTTGGGCTGAGCCTAAAGGACGCCAGGAATTGCTGCGCATCATGGACCAGATCGGTCAGCGTTTAGGCGGAGCTCAAGTCCGCACGGGTATGATCACCAAGTTGCCGTTTCCAAATCGAGTCCCGGTGAAACTCAAGAACGGGCGATGTTGGCGCCTGAAAGCGGGGAATTCAAAAGAGCTGAACCGAGCGATCAAGGCGCTCAAGTCAGAGCTCGGCGATCGCTTCTGGTCGGTCGAGGACCTACCCGATGAGCTGGCGTTAGAGGCCCTTGCGTTGCGCATGGAACTCTACACCAAAGGCGGTGAATCTGCCTTGGTCTTTAGCGACGGTTTGTTGAGCGATTTTGACGTGCGCGCCGCGCAGGTGCGGGCTCAGGCCATCGACTGCGGCCGCGATGGGGTGGTTGAGATCCTCCCCTTCTTGATCGAGGAGTTCTCTACTGCTCGCTTTACGTCACTGTCGGGCAAGGGCTGGCTCTCCGCAAAAGGAGACCGAATCTTGGTGGTGGTGGATCTTCCTGAAGGCCTTGAGCAGCCTCGCTGGAGTCAGCTCATCCAAGTGACGCCCGGGATCAGCGTGCACCAAACCGGTGGGCTCGGTACGGTTCAGTTGACGCCAGCTACCGCGCTGCACGACCAACTCGATTTCTCGGTGGGACCGAGCGAGGCGATGCAGTGGATGAGCTCGGCGGGGACACTCCTCATCGAGGTCGACCCAGGCCTCTCATCGGCTCAGCTCGCCGAAGTGCCCATGCCTCAAGGTTGGACGGTGAAACTTTCGCAAGCGACACGGGCTCACCCTTGATCTTCGAGTCGTGGCCCGTCTAATCAAAGCAGCCCTTAGCGATCGCAGATATTTTCTTTGAGGTAGAATCCCAGCTTTGAAGCTTGATGACCAAAAGAACGCCCCCGCTTGGATGCCGGCTTTCGTCTCGCCTCGGATTTGGCGGATCTTAGCGATCGCTTTGCCCAGCGCCGTGGCGCTGGTGACTCAAGGTCTAATCAATCAGGTTGATCTATTTTTTATCGGACAAATTGGGACCGCAATGGACCCCCAATATGTGCCTCAGGCTGCGGACAGCGCAAAGCAGGTACTTGATTCAGTTCGAACCGATGGCCAAGCCGCTGTCGGTATATCGACTAAGGTCTTGTGGCTCTATGCGGGGATGTTGTCGTCCCTCGCGATTGGAACCCAGGCGATGGTCGCTCGCCGCGATGGCGAAGGTGATCAGCAAGCGGTGGGTCAAGTCGCCTTTAACTCGGTGGTGATTTCGGTCGCATTGAGCGTGGTGTTTACGTTCATCTCGATTTTGAGTTTGCCCTACTTGTTCGGTTATATTTCAGCCGGTGCAGATGGTGTGATTCAGACCGGAATTGCCTACAGCCAGGTTCGCTTAGCGTCTTTGGTGATCATTGTTTGGACCGCATCGCAGCGCGCCTTCTTCGATGGCTTAGGCAAGACCTGGATCTTTATGGTGATCGCCTTTGGGATGAACGCCTTTAACATCTTCTTGGACTACTGCTTAGTCTTTGGCGCCTTTGGTTTGCCTCGGCTTGAGACCGTCGGCGCGGCGTGGGCCTCGGCGATTTCGGCGATCATCGGGCTCGTCGCGCTGGTGGCGTGGAGCGGTCTGCGTGATTTCCGTCGCTTCAGGCTGTGGAAGCTCAGCAACCTCAACCTCGGTTTGATGGGTAAGATTTTCGTCTTTAGTCTGCCGAATGGGTTGGCTACCGCGATTATGACCGGTGGATTTTTGCTCTTTGATAAAGTGGTCGCTGACCTCGATGTTCGGCGAGTTCATGGTGTCCTTGAGGCTGCGGGAATGAACGCCGCGACCATGAGCGAGCCGGCAATCGCCGCTGCCGCTGCGAGTCTTGGAACCACGACGAGTCTTTATCAGGCAGCTACCCAGGTGATCATTGCCGTGATGATGGTCTTCTTTATGACCGGGTTCGGTTTCGGCGCTGCCGCGGCCACGCTGGTCAGTCAGCAGATGGGCGCCGGTCATCCGGAAGAGGCAGCCAAGGATGGCTGGTGGACGGTGCTGATCGGCGGCGGGCTGATGGCCTTGCTTGGCTTGTTCCTTGTGCTCATGCCCGAGTCGGTTGCTGCCATCTTTAATCCGCAAGATACCGCCTTGCATGAGGCAGCCGCCATGCCCTTGCGAATCGTTGGTCTGGGTGCGTTCTTTGTGGCTGGTTGTTTGATTCTGACGCAAGCGCTCTACAGCGCTGGTATGCCCCGCTTCGTCGCTGGGGTGACCGTAGTGGGTATTCTCTGGTTAGTTCCTGGTGCGCGCTGGCTGGGTCTAGGCATGGGTTGGGGGCTTACGGGCGTATGGCTTGCAGCAATCGGATTTGTGCTGATCTTGTTTGTCTCGATGGGGCTCATGTTCGTCTCTGGACGATGGCACCGGATTCAAATCTAGAGCCTCCCGGAATAAACCCTAGGCTCAAGCGTGCCGAAGCGCGTGGGCAAGGGGAGTGATGTGAGAAGACGCCGCGGCGGAATCCTTTGGGTGGTTCTTATATTAGGTGCTGTATCTGCTGTGCTCGGCGCGAGCGTTGCAGGTTGGGGCTATTGGCACTTCTCGCGGAGCCTGCCTCGGATCGATTCTCTAGGTGACTATAAGCCCCCCTTGATCACCAAGGTCTGGGATCGAGACGGCAAACGTTTGTTGGCATCGTTCTTTGATCAGCGGCGAACCCTGGTCCCGCTCGAAACGGTCCCCAAGGTCGTGGTTGATGCGTTCCTCGCCGCTGAGGATGATGGTTTTTTTGAGCACGGCGGGGTCGACTACCTCGGCATCGTTCGCGCCGTCTTTAAGAACGTGTTTTCGGGTAGGAAGGCTCAAGGGGCTTCGACCATTACCCAGCAAACGGCGCGCGCCTTTTTGCTGACCAAAGAAAAGACCTACGTCCGAAAGATCAAAGAGATCTTGCTGACCTGGCGCATCGAGGAGCGCTTCAGCAAAGAAGAGATCCTGTATTTGTACCTCAACCACATCTATTTCGGTGCGGGCTCGTATGGCGTTCAAGAAGCGAGCCGCCATTATTTCGGACATGATGTTAACGAGGTGTCGCTCGCCGAGGCGGCGATGCTCGCTTCGCTTCCAAAGAGCCCAAACAACTACAACCCGCTTCGCTTTCCTGAGCGCGCTCAAAAACGGCGTGAGTGGGTTTTGGATATGATGGTGAAGAAGGGGTTCGCCAGCGCTGAGGACGTGAGCAAAGCTAAGGCTGATGGATTGAGTTTAGCGCCCGGTTCGAACCCTTACCTCGATGTTGCGCCTTATTACGCGGAGCATGTGCGCCGGATGCTCGAGGAAGAATACGGCCGCGAGACGCTCTATAATGGCGGCTTGGATGTTCGAAGCGCAGTCGATCTGCGCATGCAAGCCGCGGCGCGCAGCGCGCTCAAGCGCGGGCTTGAGAACGTCGACCGAGCGCAAGGCTATCGAGGGCCTCTTTGGCGCGCTGCGGATGCGACCGAGACCAAGACCTTCGTGGCGCGGCTAGCGAAGAAGAAGTTACCTGCTGGTATGTTGTGGGATTTGAGTAAGCTGACCTCAGCTGCGTTGTCGACTGAAGAGGCGTTTGACGCAGCGGTGAATCCGGTCAAGCCAAGCCCCGGTTTGCACGTGGGGGTTCGCGTCCTTGAGATGGGGGTGACCCCGAAAACAGCCAAGAAGTCGAAGCGTCGTCGTCGCAGTCGCCTCGCGAGCGTCGAGCTGGGCGGTGGCTACACCGGACTGGTCGACTTGAGTGAGCGAGCTTGGCAAAAGGATTTAGGCAGGATGGGCAGAGTGTGGGGCAAGGGTCAGCGCCCCTACAGCTGGATTAAGCCTGGTGACGTTATTTTGGTTGAGTTGGTCGGTATCAAGGACAAGACGCTCACTCTAAAGGTGGATCAAAAGCCTCTGATTCAAGGTGCGCTTGTTGCCATCGACCCTCGCACGCGTGATGTCGTTGCGATGGTCGGTGGATACGAGTTCCGCGACAGCCCCTTTAATCGAGCTGTTCAAGGTCGTCGCCAGCCCGGCTCAGCTTTTAAGCCGATCGTGTATGGCGCGGGTCTGCGAAGTCGCAAGTTTACCGCCGCGACGATGATCTCGGATTCGCCCAAGGTCTTTCGCAATGCCGACACCGGTAACACCTGGAAACCCAAAAACTATGCGGGTGATTTTGAGGGTGATATCTCGGTTCGTCACTGCCTAACGCACTCTAAAAATACCTGCTCCATTCAGATCGCAGAGTCGGTGGGTGCAGCTCAGATTCGCAGCTTGGCTCAAGCCCTCGGCGTGGAGAGTAGGTTGCCCAATGATCTGACCATCTCGTTGGGTTCGGGTGAGGTGCTCCCGCTTGAGCTGACCAATGCCTATGGCTCGCTCGCCGCAGGTGGGCGCTAC
>JBDQPD010000111.1:0-11383 GCA_040260805.1 Myxococcota bacterium
GCCCGCCGCCAAGAAGGCTGCCGCGAAGCCCGCCGCCAAGAAGGCTGCCGCGAAGCCCGCCGCCAAGAAGGCTGCCGCGAAGCCCGCCGCCAAGAAGGCTGCCGGTAAAAAGAAAGCGACCGAAGAGACCGAACTGCCAGCAGCGGAGTCGCTCGAGCCTGCGGTGCTTTCACCGGACGAGCAGATTGAGCCAGTGGCAGCTGCCGAGGCAGGTCCGACGGATAAAGATTTGAACGAAGAGGGGCTCGATGGCGACGCCAACCTCGATGATGACATTGAACTGACCGATATCTCAGCGGCCGCGCTGATGGCTTTGCTCAAGGGTGAGCCAGCAGCTGAAGGTCAAGGGACGAGCGATGAGGAGATCCTAGCGCTCGTCGAATCTGGCGGTGACTCAAGCGACAAAGATGACGCCGAAGAGCTCCTAGGGGCTCCAGAAACCTCGGACGTCGTCCCTGGTCTCGTCGCAGCCGGTGCCTCCATCGATGGAGACTCTGCGAGCCTGGGCAACAACCTGCTCGGTGTCGACTCGACCGGCTCTGTGGATTCGGGGTCAAGCGGTCGCTCGGCCGAGTCGACCCCGGTTTCATCAGCCTCGTTGAAGCGCCGTCGCCTTGGAACTGATGCAGGGAGCAGCCAAGATCCTGTGCGAGCATATTTGCGTCGTATGGGCGCTGTGCCGCTGCTTGACCGCGAGGGTGAAGTGGAGATCTCGCGTCTGATCGAAGAAGCCGAACACAACGTCTATCGAGTCCTACTGGATTGCCGCCTAGCGCTCCGGGACTTGAGTGAACGGTTTGCGGTTTTAGCGGGTGAGAACAGCCGCATGCGTGATCTGATCAAGGATCCCAATGAGGTTGAGCAGGGGATGGCTGACGAAGAACGCAAAGAGATGTCTTTGCAGCGCTTCGAAGGATTCCAGGTGGTTCAGCGCCGCGTCGAAGAGAACGAGTTGCGTCTCAAGCGAGTGGCCAAGTCGAAGAAGAAGACGGTCACCGATGAGCTGTATCGTCTCAAAGAGGAACGGCTGGAGTGGTTCTTGAAGCTTCGTCTCAACGCCAACGCCCTGACCAATATTGTAGGGACGGTGCGCGAGTTCGTCGAGCGCGGTCAGATGTATACCGGTGATATCGTGGATTGCGATCGAGTGATCGGCGGAACGCCTCTCGAGAAGGTCGGTAAGTTAGCTTATGCTGATGCTCGAACCTACAGCCGGCAGGCACCGAAGCTCTTGTCTGACCCAACCCTTCGCCAACTCGAACTGCGTCAGGTGCTGCATCGCTTTCAAGTCGCTAAGAAGCGTCTGGATCGCCTCGAGAAGCAGAACCGGATGCAATACGAAGAGGTCGCCGAGTTGTATGATCGGATTATCTTCGCCGAACGGGAAGTCGCTCGTGCAAAGACCCGTCTGATCGAGGCAAACCTTCGCCTGGTCGTCAGTATTGCGAAGAAGTACATGAACCGTGGCTTGCAGGTCTTGGACCTTTTACAAGAGGGCAACATCGGTCTGATGAAAGGCGTGGATAAGTTCGAATACCGACGCGGCTTTAAGTTTAGCACCTACGCAACCTGGTGGATCAGGCAGGCGATCACTCGTGCGATCGCAGACCAGGCGAGAACGATTCGTGTGCCAGTGCATATGATCGAGACGATCAACAAGCTGGCGCGTGTCCGCCGGACGCTCTTTCAAGAGCTCGGCCGCGAGCCGACGCCTGAAGAGATCGCAGAAAAGATGGAGTTGCCCGTCGAGAGGGTGCTCAAGGTGCTTAAGATCACCAAGGAGCCGATCTCGCTCGAGACGCCGATCGGCGAGGAAGAAGACTCGCAGCTTGGGGACTTCATCGAAGATCGAAACGCAATCCATCCCGATGCAGCGGCGATGAGCCATGACCTTGGCGCCTCGGTGCGTCGCGTGCTCGCCACGCTGACGCCGCGTGAAGAGAAGGTTCTTCGCATGCGCTTTGGCATTGGTGAGAAATCTGACCATACACTCGAAGAAGTGGGTCAGGATTTCCATGTGACTCGCGAGCGCATTCGCCAGATCGAAGCCAAGGCGCTACGTAAGCTGCGTCACGCCACACGCTCGAAGGTCATCAGTCCTTACGTTGACCCTGACTTGCAGAACGTACCGGATGGATCGTGGTAGCTCGAACGGGCTAGGGCTGGATATCCTTTGCAGGACCAGCGTCCTCGGGCGGTGGAGCTCTGAGCAGCTGGATGCTGTAGTCAGACCACTGTAAGCAGGCTTCCTCTTTCGTGACGCGCTCATCCCATGAGATGAACCTCAAGGTGTAGGCGGTCGTTTGCTCTGGAAGCGGGCCGATCGATCCGCGCAAGCCGGTTCCTCTGACCTCAAAGGTGAGCGGATAAAGGCGACCGCGTGCATCACTGACGATCGGACGACAGGCCTTAGGCATCTCAGGCATCAGTAGATCCACGCCAACCTGCGGTTGATTGATGGCGACCACTGCTGGATCGCATCGCTGCTCTTTGTCAGCGACTCGCAAGAGGTACGGGCAGGGCGGCTCAGCAGGCCCTGCATCGGTGACCATGACGTCGGGTTGAACATCTGGACTCATCATCCAGACGACCAGGGCGAGCAAGCCGGCCCCGACGATTCCCGCAAGGATCAGGTGACTGGATTGGAGCCGCCGCGCACGGCGAGGGGTCAGGCTCCAACTGCGGATGCGTCGGTTCATTTTTCGGGTAGCACCTGATAGCCGCAGTGCAGCATCGTCTCGGGCATGTAGGGATTACGCAGAATACCGGCTGGCTGAATCCAGTCTGCCGGAACCATAGGACAGTGCATGATGGCTGTTTGGGCTTGGAGGTTGGGGTCCGTCTTCCAAATCTTGTGCAGCTCTGCGCTCAACTTAGCGAAGCGAAGGCGCTGTCCCTTGAGGTCTGCAGGAAACCCGACGGCGAGCTCTTTGAGCAACGCAGGCGGTTCGCTAGCCAACATGGCGGTCGCGTGAGCAGCGGCGTCCACGGGGTTGCTGTGGACGAGAGCTTCGCCCAACTCCATATATGCTTTGAGCCAAGCGGTTGCGTGCTCGACTTCAATGGTGCCTGGTCCTGGTTTCTCTGGCTTCTTAGCCTCGGCACTATCCTGAGTCTTGATACGCTTGACCGGAGGTCCCTCTGCGGCGGGCTTAAGTTCTGGTGTCTGGTTGCGACTTTGACACGCGGTCAACACGAGACTGAGTGTGAGAAGTCGTAGGATCATGGGTTGGCTCCAGGCCGACTGGTAAGTCGGTACTCGTGGTCGATTTCTGTCTTGCTGGTATCGCCGGCTACTTTGGTCATCAGGCTCAAACGATTCTTCAGTCGAAATGATTCCAGGACACCGTTGCTCAAGTTGACGACCATTTTACCTGATCCGGACAACACTTTTTGCGAGCCGAGCGGGGTGTCTAGGGTGATCTCGATCGTGGCGCGCTTCGAGTCCGCTTGAACGAGCTTGCACTGCAAGCCGCCAGTAGCGGCTTTTGCCCAGCTTCCATCGGGCGATGCGGCGAGATCTTTTGCCGGTATGCGCCAGTCGTCACCGATACGTTGAGCTTCGGCAGGTAAGGGTAAGCTTCGTCCCGGCAAGAGTCGCTTGAGTTGGTCGGCCATGGGCAGCAACAGCCTTGGAAGCTCCTTAGGGGGGACTAGTGTCATCGCCTCAAAACGACCTCGATCGTCGACCCATCCACGCCACGCGCTTCCGATTAACTTAGCGAAGAGCGGGTTACGGGGGTCATCTTGCCCAAAGTCGATACCGTCGAGACGTGTCTCAACCCGAGCTCGTGCGCCGCGGACTTCGATAACGGTGCGAGTCAGGTTCAGCCGTACCGTCGCCGGCGCGCTGCCTTGGGTCGTATGGGTCGACTCGATGACGAACTGGTAGGTCGCATCTTTTTGATAGCTCATACGCAGCAGATGCTCATCGAGCGAATCACTCGTGGTCGCGCTACCGCTCAGAACAAAAGCTAGGACCCAACTCATACTTTGCTTCGCTCCCAGTCAATGCGTCGCCGCAAGGTCTCGGCAAGCGGCTTGGTCTCGCTAAGCTGCAGACGAGCCCGCGTCCAGCGGTCATCGTAGAACATCGTTGTTCCTGCCATTTTCATCGCTAAAGCGGGGGGGTCGCCAGGCAGCCCTGAGGTTGACCAGGCTTGCAGAAAGGTTCCCGCTGGAGAGGTCAACCAGTTTGGAATGGTCAGCAGTGGGCCGAGCGTGCCGGTCTCCTTACAAATGGAACGCATCAGCTCTGGTATGCCCACATTGTGACCGGCGGCGAGAAAGCGATCGCCATCCTCACCAAGGCGCATCGCGGCGCGCAAGACCTCGACGACGTGTTCGACATCCACAACATTAATGCCGCCGGCGGGAGAAATCGGTAGGCCTGTAGCCATCGCCACTTTGATCATCGAAGCGATCATGCCACGCCTGAAAGGGCCAGGGCCGACCACCAGGCTAGGCCGAACACTCATGGTCTGCATCGAGCCACTGAACTGGTGAGCGGCTAGCTCTGCGTCTCGCTTGGTCTCGTTGTAGGGCCTGCCCTCAGGGTGGTTGTACGCTTCTGTTTCGGTTGCCGCTCCGGATTTAGAGATACCCATAGCGGCGATCGAGCTGACGTTAACGAATCGCTTAACGCCCGCTTTGGCAGCTGCTTTGACCAACGCTTTGGTGCCCTCAACGTTGATCTGACGCATCATATCTTCTTCGCGCCTAGACATGCTGACATGAGCCGCTAGGTGGTAGACTCGGTCGCAATCCTTAACCGCCGCTTGGAGGCTGGTTTCGTCGCCGAGGTCAGCGATAACGGACTCATACTTGAGGCCTTCCCAGAGTTTGGGGAGCGCATCACCACGCCGGATCAAACGAAGTTGATGATGCTCGGCGCTGAGCGCTTTCGCTAAATGAAAACCGATGAGACCTGTGGCGCCGGTAATCAGAGTTTTAGGCACTGTGGTCCCAGGCTTCACGAAGACGATCATAGACCGCTTCTAGCGACTCAGGGATCACCTTCGCACCACCGATGACCGGCATGAAGTTGGTGTCTCCAGGCCAGCGCGGAACGACGTGATAGTGGAGGTGTGCTGCAATACCTGCACCTGCAGCAGAGCCCATATTTAGCCCAATATTGAGCCCCGGACACCCATAGGCGCGCTTGAGGGTTGCCACAGCGCGCATCAGCAATCGATGCAGATCGGCTTGGATCTCAGGGCCTAGTTGGTCGATCTCAGACTCATGAGCATTAGGCACCACCAGCAGATGCCCGTTGGTGTAGGGGTAACGATTCAAAATGACATAGCTGTGTTGGCTGTAGCCGATCACCCCGTGAGTTCGATCGCTCTCGGGGTCATGCGTCGGTGCAGCGCAAAATACGCATTCATCGGATCGTTTTGGGTCTTTGACGTAACCAATCCGCCAGGGTGCCCAGAGGGATTCAACGGTCATTAAGTGTCCAACTTGGTTTCGACGCGCTCGGTCTCAAGCTCATCAACAGATAGCTGACCTAATAACGCTTGGGTTGCCGCCTCGACGCGCTCGGCGGAACCACCGCGAACGGTCAAACTGACCCAACCTTTAGGTTCTTTGGTTGGAGGGTAGGAGCCAAAAGCTAACTCGGGATACTGAGCCGCCACATGTTCCATCGCCCGAGCACCTTGCGTCTCTCGACCGTTAAAGCGGATTTTGCTGAAGGGCCTCGGCCCCGGCCCTGTCGGTAAGAGCGCAAGGAGCGTCTCAACGAGACGAGGAATTCCCGGCAGGCAGTAGGTGTCACCGACGACGAAGACCGGCCAGCCCTTTCCTCTCCTTGGATGATCGGGAAACACGACGCGAGTTCCGATGGGCACCATGGCGGTACGCCGCCTCACGCCAGTCGGCTCCTCGCCGATCCAACCGGATAACGCTTCGAGCATCTCGGGTAGCTCATGGTCTGAGGTCATGCCCTGACTGCGTCCGACCGACTCCACCGTCAGATCATCGATGGTCGGTCCCACACCGCCGGTGGTGATGATCAGCTCGGCTCCGTCGACTCGAGCTCGCCGCAGCGCCTCGACGATCACGGTCTGCTCATCGCCAATCGTCTGTACTGAGACCACCTGATGGCCTTGACCGGCGGCCCAGTTGATGAGGGTCGTCGAGTTTAGGTCGACAGTGGACCCTTCGAGGATTTCATCCCCAATGATGACGACGGCGATTTGCTTTGCTGCGGTCATTTGGGAAATCCCTATGTGGTGCCGAAGGGCGGACTTGAACCGCCGACCTACGATTTATGAGACCGTCGCTCTAACCAGCTGAGCTACTTCGGCATACCGGGGGGCTCCCTAAAGGGGTTGTTGGCGAAGGTCAAAAGGGTTTTGAGCGTGGGATCAAACAACAGCCGAAGATGGCACCGTAAGAATTTGTCTCGGCGCGCTCAGTCCTAGGTTCTTAGTGCTGCACAAGACGGCGCTAAAAGGGTACAGGTCGGCGGGGCGCTTGCGGCACTCATCGCTTTGCTCGCCCTGAGGGTTCTTTGATGCCAACCATTGCAGTTGTTCAGTTATGTTCTACGCCCGACAAGCCATCGAACTATGCGGCGGTCAGCCATTATGTCGCCCAGGCAGCGCGGGCTGGAGCGGAGCTCGTGGCTTTGCCTGAGAACTGGTCCTATATCGGACCCGAAGAGGCTAAAGAGGGCGCCGCAGAGGCGGCCGACGGGCCGTCATTGTCGCTGTTGAGTAAGCTCGCTCGGCAGCACAAGATCTGGATTCTTGGCGGTACGATTCTCCGTCGCAGTGATGACCCGAACGACGCGCGGCCGTCGAATCATTGCACCGTCTGGGATGACCAAGGCGTCTGCCGGGCCGGCTACAATAAAATTCATTTGTTTGATGCGGGTATCCCGGGTGGGGCTGTCTTTCAGGAGAGCGCACGGATCAAACCCGGAGATCAGCCGGTGGTCGTGGAGACGCCAGTAGGGCGTTTGGGGCTGACCGTTTGTTACGATCTTCGATTTGGCTGGATGTATCGAGAAATGGCTCGCGCCGGCGCGACTTTGTTTGCGGTCCCGTCTGCATTTACGCGGCGTACAGGCCCACTGCATTGGGAGCCTTTGCTCCGAGCCCGTGCCATCGAGAACCTAGCATATGTCCTGGCCCCAGGCCAAGTGGGTGAGCATTGCGAGGGGCGTCGTTCTTATGGGCATTCGATGGTTGTTGAACCCTTCGGCGCCGTCGTTGCGCGAGTAGTGGATGAGCCCGGCTTATGCTTGGCTGAGGTGGACCCTGAGCGCATCAAGGGGTTACGAGCGCAGCTGCCGGTACAGGCGCATGATCGCGCTGAGTCGTGTGGGGAGGTGGCGTTGCGATGAGCTATTCGCTCTACACAGTCTTTCAAGACCACAGGGACCAACTGGTGGCTCAACTGGCCAAGACGGTGACGAAGCAGGCGCCCGATTTTGCGAAACTTGGCAAGCAGCGGCTCAAAGAAGATTGCGAGTATCTCTTTGATGGCGCCGTGGATCGAATCTGCACGGGTGATGAGGGGGGTCTGCGAACCTTTTTCGGGTATCTGGTTCGGCGGACCGCATCAGGGTTTGATTTTGCCGACGCAGCCAGGGCTGTTTTGGCGATGAATGCGGTGATGCGGCAGTTCCTTCAGGCTGCCTACCGTGAACAGGTCGTCGGGGGCGGGCGTGGCGCTTATGAAGAGGCGATGACTGCGGTCGAAGAGGGGTGCAACGAGGCCGTCATCGTGTTGTGCGATGTGTTTCAAAATCATGTGCAGTCTCGCGTCGCCGAACACAACGAAGACGGTAAGAAGCTCGGCGAGGAGTTCAATCGCCTCATTCTCTTTAAAGGATGATCGAGGCGTCTGAAGCCGAGCTTGACCCCCTGCTTGCGCCGCTCAATCTCCAGCAGCGAGCGATCGTGTCGGCTCCGGTCGGCCGGGCGCGGCTGGTCCTCGCAGGCCCGGGTTCGGGAAAGACGCGCACGCTCGTTCATCGGGTCGCTCGTCTGATGCGCGATGGTGTGCCCCCCGAGCGAATTTTATTGGTTACTTTCACGAACAAAGCCGCTCGCGAGATGATGGCGCGTTGCGAAGCGCTATGCGGGCCTTCGGCTTGGAAGATCATGGGCGGGACCTTCCATGGCTTAGCTGCTAAGATTTTGCGTGAATATGGTCATGCGCTCGGCCTGGATCCTGAGTTTCGTATCCTCGATCGTGCAGACACTGAAGACCAGTTGCGAGCCGCAGTCAGTGATCTTGGGTTGGATATTCGGCGAGATCGATTGCCTCGCGTTCGCACCTTGTGCCGCATGTTCTCAGCGTCGGTTCAGCGCGAACTCGATCTCGGAAGTGTCCTCGCTACTCGTTATCCTCAACACCACCACTTACTCGAAAAGATCCAGGCTATTGGCGCTCAGTTTGTGCAGCGCAAGCACAGCGCAGGCGTTGTCGATTTTGACGATCTGCTGGTGGGGTGGAGTTTTCTCGCTGACCCGCCTGACCATGCGGACGCGCTGCTCCAGGAGACTTCCCATGCGCTTCGCAGTCAGTTCGTCGAGGTTCTGGTCGATGAGTATCAAGACACCAACGCGATTCAGGGGCGGATCGCCGATCATATGGCGAACCTCTGCCATGGGCTGACCGTTGTCGGTGATGATTGTCAGGGGATCTACGGGTTTCGGGGAGCCGATGCGCAGAATTTGGTTGGGTTTGAGAAGCGCTTCGCCAACGCTGAGCGTCTCTTGCTGACGATCAACTATCGCTCGACCCCCGAGATCCTCAGCCTAGCGAATCAAAGCATCCAAAGTAACTTGAGCCGACTGGATAAAGAGCTCGAGCCTGCTCGTGTCAGTATCGGACTTCCGCCTTGGGTTGTACAGTGCACGGACCGCGAAGAGGAGGCTCGGTTCGTGGTGGCTCGCAGCGCTCAACTCAACGCTGAAGGTGTTCCGTGGTCGGAGATGGCGGTGCTCTATCGCAGCCATGCGCTCAGCACGGAGTTGCAGGTCCAGCTCACCAAAGCGGGTATCCCCTTCGTCGTGCGCAGCGGTGTACGCTTCTTTGAACAAGCTCATATCAAAGATGTGTTGGCGTTTGGACGGGCTGTGCTCGGTGATGACCTGGCGCTTCGGCGTGCCCTTTTGTTGTTTCAAGGGGTGGGTCAGGTGAGCGCGGACAAAGCCATGAAACGCTACGCCGCTCAGCCATCCTTCGCCCAGCTTGGCAGCGGGGCTTCGGGAGCGGCGGCGCGAGGGCTTCAGATCGCCGCAAAGGTGCTCGAAGGGATGGAGGAGCGGACCGTCAGAGGTCCCGCTGCACAGTTGATGTTTCTGGTCGACCACTATCGGCAGCACATCTTGGCTCGTTTCGATGACCCGGGTGAGCGCAGCGAGGATCTTGAGGAATTGATTCGCTTTGCTGAAGGGTTTGAGACGATGCCGCAGTTACTGGCGGATCTGCCTGTCGCTGATCAAAGTCGTATCGGTGGCGATCTGCAAGGCGCTTTGGTGCTCAGCTCCATTCATCAATCCAAGGGGCTCGAATGGAGCCGAGTGTTTATCTTGAGCCTCATCGAGGGGAACTTTCCTCACGCGGCAAGTTTTGCCGAGGCTGACGGGGTCGAGGAGGAGCGCCGCTTGTTCTACGTTGCGAGCACCAGGGCGGCGGACGAACTTTATCTGACCTATGCTCAGCGCGCTGGGCATGGGCGCCTGCAGACGCCGAGCCGGTTCTTGTCCGAGCTGATGGATCAAGAAGAGCCTCCCTTTACGATGGTACGTCCTCGTTTCGACTGAGGGGAAACTGAGCGCGTCTTTCTTACGCGCCGCCTACTTTTCTGTTGCGGTGCCTGCATAGGCCATATACGCCCCGCTCAAGACATTTCCGCTTTGTTGTGGGGGTGGTCCTTCGGGACCGCCCTTTTTCGTAGGTAGATGGGGACCCAGTTGAGCGAAACGACCCAGTTGATCATCGGCCCAGCCGACCCGATACGCATGCGTGTCGAGTCGCTGCTGCGTGGTCCCTTGGTCGACGCCGGGTTTGATCTGGTTGAGGTCGAGTACCTCGCTACCGGAGCTCAAGGACCGACGCTGACGCTCTATGTCGACCGCCAGGGCGGTATCAACTTAGACCAATGCGCCGAGGTCAGCCGTTTGGCGGGGGCTCTGCTCGACGTCGATGATCCGGTGAATCCTGCGTATCGGCTCGAGGTCTCAAGTCCGGGTTTGGATCGTCGCATAGCGAACCTGAATGATCTTGAGGCGAGCTTGGGAAAGAAAGTGCACGCCAAAACGGTTCGCAGCACCGGGCGTAAGCAAGTGACAGGAATTTTAGAGCAGGTGACCTCAGGTCGCCTAACCATTGATGAAGACGGAGTACCCATCACTCTTGATGGGCGCCATATTCGGATTTTGAACCGTATTTACGAGGTTGGAGATCGGCCATGATGGACGAACTGATCAAAACGATCGCTGAAGTCGAACGCGAGAAGGGTATCGAGCGCGATATTCTGATCGAAGCGCTCGAGGCAGCAATGCTTACCGCAGCACGCAAAAAGAAAGGCCTGATGGCTGATCTTGAAGCCCAGTTTGATGAAGAGACTGGTGAGATCCATGTCATCGAGTTTAAGACCGTCGTTGAGACCGTCGAGAATCCGGACTTGGAGATTTCGCTCGACGATGCGCTAGCCATTGAGGACGATCCTGACTTGCAGATGGGCGACCAAATCGGTTTGCTTTTGCCGACCGAGGACCTGGGCAGAATCGCAGCTCAGACGGCTAAGCAGGTCATCATTCAGCGCGTCCGTGAAGCGGACCGCGCCAACATCTTCTCGGGCTTCAAAGACCGCAAAGGTGAGCTGGTGTCGGGTACCGTGCGGCGCATTGAGCGTGGCAACGTGGTCATCGATCTGCTGAAGTCCGAAGCGGTCATGCCTTATCGTGAGCAGGTGCCTCGGGAAAACTCCCGCGTCGGTGACCGCCTCGAATGCTTGGTTCTGGATGTGCGTGAAGAAGCTCGTGGTCATCAGATTGTGTTGAGCCGAGCCCATCCTGACTTCGTCGCCAAGCTCTTCGCTCGGGAAGTTCCAGAGATTTACGAGAACATTGTCTCGATTCGCGCCGTGGCGCGTGAAGCCGGAACGCGCACGAAGATCGCTGTCTCTTCTCGTGATTCCGAGGTGGACCCTGTCGGCGCGTGCGTCGGCATGAAAGGCATCCGCGTGCAGGCTGTGGTTCAAGAGCTCCGCAATGAGAAGATTGATATTGTGCCCTGGTCGGCTGATCCGGTGCGCTTTGTTTGCGCTGCGCTGCAGCCCGCTGAAGTCAGCCGCGTGCTGGTGGATGAAGGCGCTCAGCGTATGGAGATCGTCATCCCTGATGACCAGCTCAGC
>JBDQPD010000184.1:0-3747 GCA_040260805.1 Myxococcota bacterium
GGTGTTGCGCATTATTCGCATTACGATCGGCGGCGTCGGCATCGAGAACATGGAAGCTGGCGACCTGCGTTTGCTCAGCAAGGCTGAGCGCGGGTTGTTGCTGGCTTGGAGCGACGAATCTGCGGGGACGGACCACTGATTAGGTGAGGCAATGAGGCTGATGATCTCCTTGAGTCGATTCAGATTATGTTGGGTGATGGCTTGGGTCGGCTTGGCTTGGCCGATGCAGCCGGTTGCGGTCGCGGCGGGAACCTTTGCGCTCGACGGTGAGCTGACGGTCGCTAAGCGCAAAAAGCGTAAGCGGCGCAGGCGGCGACGCACCAAGAAGGCGGTCGTCAAACCGGTGATCAAAGCCGAAGAGCCCAAGCCTGAGGTGAAAGCACCTGAGCCCAAGCCAGCGCCTGAGCCGGCAAAACCTGCCGATCCGCGACCAGGGGTGGCGGCGCTGGACCTTGAGGTGATCGAGGGCGTCTCGGCTGGGGTGGGCAAGCTGCTCAACCAGGTCATGATGCAACGCCTGACCAACTCGGAGCGGTTCTCAAGCATTTTAGGTATGGGCGATATTCGAGAGATGATCGACCTTGAGTCGCAAAAACAGGCGTTAGGGTGTGAGCAAGAGAGCTGCCTTGCTGAACTCGGCGGCGCTTTGGGCGTGCCGCTGCTCATTGTTCCGAGCCTAGGTAAACTCGGCGGCGTGTATCTGCTGGCGCTCAAGATCAATGACGTGGAAAACGCCAAGGTGTCGGTGCGTACAAGTCGTGAGCTTCGAGATGAAGCCGAGCTGATGAGCGCCATGAAATCCATGGTCGATGAGGCGCTCATGAGTCATTTTGACCCGCAGCGGTGGGCTGCAACTCAGGCTGCTAAGAAGGTGGTCGCGGTGCCGGCAAAATCGTCCATGGGTAAAGTGGTCGGTTTGAGCTTGATTGGGTTAGGCGCTGCTGCGGCTGGGGTGGGGCACTTTGTTCTCTACTCGCCCGCCCAGGCTCAGTTCGAAGAGACGAAGTCAGAGGCGGACTTGAACGCGCTCGAGACGGCTTTGGGGCAAGCGAATATCGCCCTTAGTGCTGGGGTCGGCTTAGCGCTGACGGGAGGAGTGAGCTGGTGGCTACTCGACTGATCGCTGTGATGCTGAGCGTCATGCTCAGCGCCTGTTACACCTTGCCCAGCGACGGCTGTCCTGCACAACCCTGTGCACAAGGGCTCGTCTGTATTGAATCGAATTGCGTGACGCCAACGGACCCTTTGGAAGATGCAGGGGCGCCTGATGCGGGCTCCATCGAAGCCGGACGAACAGACGCAGCGCCTCGACTGGACTCTGGACCTGCGGCGTCCGATAGCGGGGCGCCAGTAGCTGACGCCGGAACGCCTGAAGCCGGCGCGCCGGACGCAGCTACCCCTGACTCGGGTTCGGCGCCGATGATCCACTGCGGCGACGGTATTATCGATCAAGACGAGGACGAAGAATGCGACGACGGCGCAGCCATCCACAGAGGCTGCGTCGGCTGTAGGATTCAGCCCGCTGGAACGGGTATGTTTCTCGGTGAGCGCTACGGCTGTGCGCTGATTATGGATGAGAACCAAGGACGCCAAGTGAGCTGCTGGGGCGCCAATGTTTTTCAGCGCCTCGGCGCAGACCAACGCATTGAACAGCGGCTGATCCCGACGCCGCACAGCGACAACGCGAGTTTATCGGCGGTGGTTCAGATCGCTGGCGGCGCAAGGGCAGTGTGCGCTGTCGTGCGCGGGTTTCGAGATGAGATCCTGTGCTGGGGTGATCGCCAATACCTCAGCGCAGGCGGCAACGTACCCTCGTATGCGCCGCAGCCAGTGAGCTTTGAGGGGCTGGAGATGCCGTCGCGCGTGCATCAGCTTGCGATGAGCTCAAACCCAGACGCTGGAGACACGGCCTGCGCCGTCGTCGGCGACAACCGTCAGGTGATGTGTTGGGGGTTCGACGATGCAGGGCAAACAGGGCGGGGCGAGGCCGGCTCGCCTGACCTCTACCGGGTGGCGCCGGGCTGGGTGATGGAGAGCGGAGACCTCGGACCAGTAGCCATCGCCAACGTCGATTCGCTGGCGATGGGGTCAGATTACACCCTAGCGCTGCGAACCAACGAAGAGGACAGAAAAGACCTGATCGGTTGGGGGCTCGTCCCAGGCATCGATGCTCAACGCCTCGCCGTGGAATTATCTGGGCAATGGGCTCCGTCGCCGATGTTTCAGGGCGATGTCGTGCAGATGACCGCCGGTAGGGACCACTTTTGCGTTCTGACTGACGCTGATCCCGGAAGCTACAACAAAATCTGGTGCTTTGGCGACAACAGGCAATACCAGCTCGGTAGCATTACCCAAGCAAATACTCGAGCGTCCGTTGGGCTTGGTGTTAGCGATTTACCGACGAGTGTTCATGCCTTCGCTTCGGGTACCTGCGCCGTCGGTGGCGTCGACGGCGCCTCCAACAAGTTGTGGTGCTGGGGTGATCACAGCCACGGTCAGTTGGGCTCGCAGGGTGGTCGGCAGACGACCCATTTGCCGCAACAGATAGCCGTTTATGAACAGAACATCGACTTGATGGTTGCCGGCACGCAGGCGAAGTTTCGCTGTGTTGACGCGGATGGGGCGATCAATTGCTGGGGTCGCAATGACGTGGACCAAACCGGTAACCGCTACGCTGGAGAGAACGCAGCGACCATGCAGGCCCTGACGCTAAATCCCGACGAGCAACCGCGTGGCGCTGAAGACAGCGATGACGACGCTTTGGCGCACTGCCTGGTGGCGCGAGACCTCGGTCTGCCGAGCGGGATCTATTGGACTAAGCCTCAGGCTGATGCAGCCAGGTATATGGCGTACTGCGACAACTCGCTCGACGCGGATGGTGGTGGCTGGGCGCTGGCGATGGAGCTTAACGTCGACGCTTGGAACGTTCAAGCGCCCGGACCTTTGCTTCGATACGAGGACCCATTTTGGACTACAACAGCCGATGGAGACATCGCAGACACCGCCGTACCGCAAGGGGATATTTTGCAAACCCGGAAGACCTATTCGGCCCTCAGGCAGCCCCTTCGCGATCTGTATCTCGATCTGAAGGTGCAAGACGTGACATATGGAACGGGGGCTGGGGCTGAAACACTCCAAACCCTTGGGACGGTTCCGGAGTCTTGGTATGTTGAGCGTGGTAAGGCGTTCAACGGTTTAGTCAACGGGGGGTTGCCGAATCGAACCCTGCATGAGCTGTTTGCGGGAGACGCACAGCGCTTGATGCCGCATGCTGGAGCGCGTAGCGCTTGGTTGCCTGCCAACGCCCAAGATAGCACCGCACTGGTCCCTTATACGGAGGGTAATGTCGACGTTAATAGGGACTTTAGCCCCATTATGGCGATCAACCCAGAGGGCACCTTTAGTGAGGACGGCTCAGCGTGTTGGTGGACTGGGTTCAATCGCCGCCACAGCACCGAAGGGGCACCAGATATAGCGCGTGTACGCTTTGGAGTTTTGACCTCGCCCCAAATGGGCGACTCCTGCAGCAACCCCCACACCAACTTTGTCGGAGTGGGCATGAGTCATTCCGACGATAGCTATTCGTACTACCCTCCAGTTGGCGCTTTTGGTTCTACGCCGAACAACGGCACCAATCGAACCGCCCTATGGTCCGACGCCCGCATCTGGGTGCGCTGATTGGGCTTAGCTCCTGTCGCTTAGCCGTTGAGCCAGCGCCGCATGGCGCGGCTCGACGATCGAGAGCAC
>JBDQPD010000077.1:0-16589 GCA_040260805.1 Myxococcota bacterium
ACCCACGAGACCGAATTCTTAACTTTTCTATCTGCGCTCTATTCTATCAGGCCACGTCGACCCTTGCTGATCGTTGGCTGGGTGTGCCGGGCGCGCCGGTCCCCCCGCGCAAAGGATCTGCATGGGTCGACTTGCCGTGATCGATATGAGCGATGATCGAAAAGTTACGAATTCGGTCTCGTGGGATCATCGTGCGTATTCACCAAAAGTAGTGGCTAGCCCTTGAGCGAGGTTCGTTTGGGGTAACCAGCCCAACACAAGGCGTGCAAGTTTAGCATCCAATACGCTTCGAGCAACCTCGCCAGCCCGGGCGGTCTCGTAGCGAACGTCTACGGGTTGATGACTCACGGTTTCGATCTGATCCACGAGCGACTTGACGCTCGTTTCTACCCCCGTGCCGAGGTTGTAGACCGACTCAGCATCTTTTTGACGCAACATCAGGACCAGCGCTTCGACCACATCGCCGACGTACAGATAATCTCGTGTCGCCTCACCGCTACCGTAAATCGCCAGCGTCTGCCCTGCTGCATGACGACGGCAAAATATGGAGACGACCCCAGCCTCACCTTTCGGGCTCTGCCGCGGTCCGTAGACATTAGCGAAGCGCAAGGCGCCAGTGCTCACTCCGTGCAAGCGACCAAACTGATCCCAGTAGACCTCCGCAGCAAGCTTCGCAGCGCCATAAGCGCTGATCGGCTCTTTGGGATGACCTTCATCAGCTGCATCGCTTTGCTGCACACCATAAACGGCAGCGCTGCTGGCAAACGCTGCGCGCGTTAGGCTGCCACCAGCGCGCGCAGCTTCAAGCATCGCGACGGTGCCCATCACATTGATTTTCGTGTCAACAACTGGCTGCTCGATGGATACCCGAACATCCACTTGGGCTGCCAAGTGAACTAAGTGACTTGGCGCGAAGGCTGCGACGGCTTGAGCAGCCGGCTCGCTTGTGATGCATGAGTGAACGAACTGCACAGCATCGGGGACTTGCTCACGTAAGCCGGTGCTCAGATCATCAATGACCTGGACCTCGCAGCCGTCGCTCAGCAAGCGATCCACTAGGTGGGAACCGATAAATCCAGCTCCGCCTGTCACTGTGACGCGCATATGCATCCCTCCGCACTGCGAGCGGCTCTAAGCGTCAGCTTGCTCTAGGACAAGCATTACCCGACGTTGGGAAGTATCTTACTTACCTTCTTTTGAGGCGTCAGCCTTCTTGGCTTTTTCAGCCTTTTCAGTTCGCTCAACCGCGGCGTCTACGGCGGTCTTACCGTCAGCGGTTCGCGCTCCAGCCGTCTCTGCGTCGGCGATCACACCCTGCTTTGCGGTGTGCCAAGCGTCGATGGCGCCATCGCCATCATGATCAACGCCGATGCGTTCTAGTTTACCCTTTTCGTCAAAGTACTCCCAGTAGTCGACTTTACCGTCGAGCTTGCTGTCTTGTTCTTTGCGGATCAGCGCGCCGTCTTCGAAATACTTCGTCAGGTCCGGCTGACCATCAAGGTTCATATCAAACGCTTCACGCACCAACTTACCTTCAGTGAAGCTGCGCACCACATCCTTCTTGCCATCAAAGTCGAGGTCGACGGTCTCAGAGGTCGGCTGGGCTTTGACGTCGTACAGACGCACAACATCGATTTTACCGTCCGCGTTGAGATCACTCTCGCGCTTCACGATAACCCGCTTGTCGCCGACATCTTTGAAGTGTTTGAAGATGTCCGGTTTGCCGTCGCCGTTGATATCGAGGCCCACGACCCCATCAGGAAGGACGACCTCTGGCTCTTCTTCCTCTTCTTCTTCAGCCGCCGCCTGAACGGGGGCTTTTTTCGGCGCAGTTTTACAGGCCGGAAGCAGTGCAAACGAGGCGATAACTAAGCTGACGGTGCTCAAGCGCATGAGTCACTCCCAATACAACGGTCGGAATGTGTGCCAAATCGACGCTCTCGGCAACACCTAAGAGCGAGCAAAGTTTACCGAAGGGGCGCACCCGTGCACGCCTGGACATCTTCGAGGCTTACGTCAGGCGCAAGTTCAACGACCCTGAAGTGATCGCCAGCGGGATCAAACACACCGAGGTCGGTGATCACGCGATCAACGCAGTTCATCCCGGTAATCGGAAACTCGCAAGCGCTCAGCAGTTTGTGATCACCCCGCCGGCTCGCGTGAGTCATTACGACAACCACCCGCTTCGCGCCGGTCACGAGGTCCATGGCGCCGCCCATACCGGTGACCTTTTTACCCGGCACCTGCCAGTTCGCTAAATCGCCGTTGGCTGCAACCTGCATGCCGCCGAGAACCGCCAGATCGACATGTCCACCCCGGATCATCGCAAAGCTCGTGGCCGAATCAAAGGTGGCCCCCCCCGGATTCAAGGTCACCGTTTGCTTTCCAGCGTTGATTAGCTGCGGATCCACCTGGTCCTCATGAGGATAAGGACCCATCCCCAACAAACCATTCTCACTGTGAATCATCACCTCAGCCTCGGCTGGAAGCAGATTAGCGATCAGCGTCGGAATGCCAATCCCCAGATTAACGACGGTACGGTGTTCCACTTCCTGAGCAGCACGTCCCGCAATAGCCTCACGATCCCAAGCCATAACGTCCCTCTTTCTAGCGACGTTCGACTTATGCTTGCGCCACCCTCGCTTGGCAACGCAGGAGTTAACCATGGACGAACAGATTTTCCGCAGCCTTCAACCGTTCTTACTCGGACTCATCGGCGAACCAGGCTGGGCGCTGATCACGTCTTGGGCGCTGCCCGGTACGGTCTTGGTTGCAGCCGGTTTATGGGCACATCGTGAGCGTCGCTGGAAGACTCTGCTGATCTGCGTCTGCTGCGGTTTGCTTGGTGAATCGCTGAGCAGCCATGTGATCAAGCCGATCTTTGCCGTGGCGCGCCCTTGTCGAATCGAGGGGATGAGTCTGCTGGCGCGTTGTTCTTGGACCTACTCTATGCCCTCGAGTCATGCGGTCTCGATCGTGGCTGGTCTTTTGCCCCTCGCCCTCGCCTGGCGACGCGCCGCGTTCGGGCTTGGAGCCCTCGCCTTCTTGTTCATTGTGTCGCGCTCCGCTCTTGGAATGCACTGGCCATCAGATCTTCTGGTCGGTGCTTTATTCGGCGCAGTCATCGGAATTGTAGGTCATCGTTTGCAAAACCGGTTCGAGGCCAGGTGACGGCCGCTTCCGTTCTTTGCTAGCCTCCCCTTCGCCAAGGGAGGCAAGCTCATGTCCGATGCGCCGATTCGAGTCTTCATCGTTGAAGACCAGCCCGCTATTCTCAAGGCTCAGATTAAAATCCTGAGCAACGCCAAAGAGCTTGAGATCATCGGCTCTGCGATGAGTGGGGAGCAGGCTCTAGCTGATATCCCGAAGGATGCTGATGTGATCCTTTGCGACCTTGGCTTACCGGGGATCGATGGGATCGAAGTCACCCGCCAGATCAAGGAACGCCAACCGGACACCGAGGTCCTGATCTTCACGATCTTTGAAGAGGAAGACAAAGTGCTCGGCGCGGTGCGCGCAGGAGCAGCCGGTTACCTGCTCAAAGGGGCAGAGCGCGCGACCATCATCAGCGCCATCCAAGACGTGAACGATGGCGGCTCGGTGATCCAACCCACGCTCGCTCGTTTGCTGATGGAACACTTCAAGATCGATACGGGCGCTTTTCGCCACGCCGATCCTAGCCTCGAGCCGCTTGAGTGCCCGCTCACCAATCGAGAGGTGGAAATCCTGCAGGTCATTAGTCGCGGCTTGTCCAACGCTGAAGCGGCGGGTGTTTTGGACCTCAGCCGCGCCACCGTCCGCACCCACCTTGAGCATATCTACGAGAAACTCGAGGTATCCAACCGAGTCGAGGCAGTGACCGAAGGCATCCGCCACGGCCTCATCGACCTCTAAAAACACAGACTAGCTGCTGCGAGACGCGCTCTGAGCGCAGCGCCCTGTAGTTTTTTTCATTTTGACTGCTGTGAGGCCTGGCCTCAGGCACCTCCATCGGTTAAGCTGTGGTCTATGGAGGCCAGTTTTGCTCACCTACGCCGCTGCAGTTTTGATCATCGCTACGGGCCCACAGCTCCCAGCAGCCTCGTTATCGAACATCGCCAAGGCGTCCACGCCCAAAGCGACAACGGCTGCAGACAAAGGGCCTTTAGAGGCTAAGCAAAAGCCCAAAGCCAAAATCAAAACTAAGGTCAAAACTAAGCACCTCCAAACCAGTGAACAACTGGCTAACTTGGCACAGCGGCTATCTGGGCATCGAGCCAGTAAAGCGGACATCGCTTGGCTCGAAAAAGCAGAAGCGGACAAGACAAAGCCCAAGGCCTATCGGATCGCGGCTGCCGTTTTGCGAGCCGAGCAGGGCTTTGCGCACGCCAACCCTAAGGACGCCCAAGAGCGTTTCAGCCGACTGATTAAAGCCCACCCAGAGCTTGAGGATCTCCTCCAGTTGCGACTGGGGAGCCAAGCGCTCAAGGTCAAACTTTGGGAGGTCGCCGCTGAGGCGTTTCAAAACGCTGACAAGCGTGAGTGGCGCGGTTCAAGGCAACGCCTTGCGCGTCTCGGGCGCCTCCGAGCCCTCTACTACGGCAAGAAGTATAAAGCCGCACGCAAAGCCCAGCGCCAATTTCGACGAGTCTGCACGAGCTGCATGGATGGTGGCACCGACGACGTCTTACTGATCGAAGCCCACCTTGAACTCTTGGAGGGCAAGAAGGGCAAAGCGCGTGCGCTGCTGACCCAGCTTGCAGATCGTTTTCCGGACCGAAGCGGCGGGGCTAAAGCTGATCTGCTGATTCAAGAGCATTTCCCTGGCGAGCCGCGAACGCTCGAACGGCGCCTGCGCAGCATTCGATACCAAGCCGGACGCAAGGGAGATCGCTGGGCGGTCAGCGAGCTACGAAAGCTACAAACGAGGTATACAAAGCGACCGAAGCTACGCCTCGAAGTAGAATTAGTACTTGGCCGACAGTTGCGCCGCGTCGACCCGGTCGAGGGGGTCGCTCTGCTGGATCGCCTGCTCAGCGAGATGCCATCGAATCATGCTCGACGTGACACGCTCATGGCCGCTCGCAGGATGGTCCTGCCGCGCGTCGGACGCTTTGAAGAGACGGCGGACAATTACTTCGATCAAGCCTGGCGAACCAGCAGCACAAGCTACCGAATGGAGCGGCTTTTCTATACAGCCTGGAGCCTCTTTGGCGGCGGCCAATATGCCGATGCCGGGGAAATGTTTTCTTGGTTGATCGGTAGAAAAGGTCTCAAGCGCGAACTCAGTGAGCGCGCACGGTGGTATGCAGCCTGGAGTCTCTTTCGCGCCGGCGACTACACCCAAGCGCTGACCGCGTTTGACCGCTTGGTCACCAAGCGACCAGCCTGGGCAGCTCAGGCGACCTATTGGGCTGGGCGCGCAGCGATGGCCTCGGGACAAACTGAGAAGGGCATGTTGCGGTTTCAGGTGCTGCGCGACCGTTGGCCTCATACCCTTTACGGGCTTCGTGTGGCTTCGTTGCCTGCGGTCAGTCCTCAAGCCCCCTACCGACTCAGTGAGGCTAGACGAAAGGCTCTAGCTGATGGAAGCGACCGAACTCGACTTCGGCTAGCGGTAGCGGCGAATCTCTATGCGTCGCGCTGGACCCGTGGCGAAGCGCTGCGAGGGCGGACCCCCGTCGGTCCTGAGCAAGCGCTCCAATGGGGGACGGCGCTGCGCGATGCAGGCTCGCATCATGCAGCCTTTCTCGTGGCGACTCGTGCCCTTCGTTACATCGCGGGTTTACCCGGACAAAACCATCGGGCTCTTTGGGAGCTTGCTTATCCACGACCCTGGTTTGCTCGTTGCGACGGATGCGCCGAAATGGATCAGGTCCCGGTCGCCTTAGTCTATTCGATCATGCGTGAAGAAAGTCAGTTTAGACCAGCGGTTGAGAGCCCCGCCGAGGCGGTAGGTTTGATGCAAATCATCCCCCCAACAGCGGCGCTGATCGCGGCTCGTCTTGAGGGACGCAAGGTCGATCCCAACGCACTCGATGACCCCAATCACAACATCGCTTTAGGCACCTGGTATTTGGCGAAGCTCGCTCAGCGCTATGACCACCAGCTTCCCTTAGTCATGGCAGCTTACAACGCCGGGCCGTCAGCTGCCGATGGCTGGATTCGACGAGCTGACTCGCTTAAGATGGATCTGACTCAGTTCATGGAAGAGGTCCCCTACAAGGAGACTCGTGGCTACGTGAAGCGCGTCAGTCGGAGCCTAACGATCTACCGCATGCTCTACGGACTCGAGCGCGGCATCTTCTCGCCGATGGTTCAAGGCCTGGTGCAGAATCACATCACCGGCGACATCACGTTCTAAGGATGGACGGGTTGGCGAGCGATCCTGTGGATCGCTTCTCACCTCATACCGTATCGATAAATCCGCTCAGGGAGCGGTGCGGAATCGCTTGTTGATCGTGGCGTCCAAGGTCTCGCCTGACGCGCTCTTCAAGGTTCCAAGGATGTGCAGCTCATAGGCTGTGTCGCTCGCCAAAGATGCGCCCGGTGCGATCGAGAGCACACGCTTGTCGCCGGTCAACGCTATCTTCGTTGCCGTCACATCGGCACCGTCAGCGTCCTTGAGCATCACACCCGCCTCGATCGTCGACTCATCAACCTCTTGGCTGAGAACGACGAACAGTTCCACGTCCGGATCCACGTTGACCGCACCACCGCTCGGGCTGGTGTCAAGGATCACAAAGCCCGAATCAATTTGAACGGAAGTACCGCAAGCAGCGGCACTCATAAGTCCTAGACAGGCAAACATGCTGAGCATCAGCCGGCGCATAATCAATCTCCATCAGCGGGGGACGTCATTCAACAAACCCGCCATGAGGTCAATCATTCCATAGCTTAAGAGTTCGCGCCAGACTCTGTTCATCTTAAGTTAGGTCCCCCATTTGCCTGAAGACAATCGGATGCCGATTCGCTAGCAGGCGCTGACGGAGTCCTCATGTCTATGCCGCAGGGGCGCCTAGTGCGCATCCATCCCGACCACCCGGAGCCTCGAAAAATCGAGCGGGCCGCGGACGCCCTTGGCGATGGCCGGTTGATCGGATGGCCTACGGACACGGGGTATGCGCTGGCTTGCGGCCTCTACAATCGCCGAGGATTAGACCTGTTGCGAAAGCTCAGAGGGCTCGATGCCAAGCATCCCTTTACCTTCGCCGTCGCCAACTTGAGTCGTATCACCCACTACGGTGTCGTCGAAAATCGAGACTTTGGTTACCTTAAGCGCATGCTGCCTGGCCCCTACACTATTGTTCTACGATCGACGAAGGTTGTCCCTCGCATCTTGCACAACAAACGCAAGGCGGTGGGCGTACGCGTCATCAACCACCCCGTCTCTCAGGCGCTGATCGAAGCCTGTGGAGAAGCGATTATTACCACGTCCGCTGTCACTGAAGGTCGGCACCTCGCCTACCCCGAGGAAATTAAGGATGTCTTTGGCCACGCCCTAGACCAGATCCTCGACGTCGAGTACCTGCCTGCCAACGAGAGCTCTGTTATCGACTTGAGCGGTACCCATCCAAAGGTGCTGCGCGAAGGCTTAGGAGATTTATCATGGTTCGAGCACTAATCGGTTTCGCTCTATTTGCTTTGGTGGGCTGCGCAAGCGCCCCGGTCGCTGCACCGACAGCGTCCAACCCAGGGCTCTTGGATCAAAAGCTTTTGAGCGATGTCGTCGCGACGGCGTTTAGCCGAGTTGATGGGCTAACGCTGAGGCGCTTCGTCAACGGCAAGAACGTAGCCGTTCAGGTCGCCACCACCTACACCGCAGAGACCTCTGTCGTGCGAGCTCATGCTGCTATGCTGCTGACACGAGCGGGCGCCATGCGGGCGGACCTCGCACGCGGCGGAGACGTCATCGCGATGGTCGTGCTGCGCGCTTATGGCGTTCAATCGGCCGAGGTCGACGATGGCAATCAGCGTCGCGGCTTTATCCTGGGTGACTTGGTTCTCATCCGACCCGGCTCAGGTGAGGTCATGCGTGAAGCTCTCGCCGCCAAAGCGGTTGATCATTATTTCAATGACGGCACTCGTGAGCGTCGAAGCGTCGGACGACGCAAAGCGGAGCGTGCCCCTGAGCGCGCAGAAGCGCCGGAGCCAGAGCCCGAAGTTGAGGCAGAGCCAGAGCCGGAGCCAGAGCCCGAAGCTCGTCCCGCGCCTCGTCGTGACGAACGCCGAGCGCGAGATCGTCGCTCAGACCGTCGGGCGAAACCTACGCCGAGCAGTCGCCGCACCTCGAGGTCCAAACGCAAGGTCAAAGACTCAGATGACGAGGACGAGGCCGAAGAGGGTGAGGGGCGAACCCGCAAACGGTCGCGGACCCGACGCCGTCGGCGACGCCAACCGCTCATTCTGGAATAGTCATGAGTCTGCCCTTCTCCGGAACCAAAGATTACGTCTCGACGCCTGAGCTCAACCAAGCCGTGAGCTGCGCTCTGGTCCTCGGGCGGCCTCTGCTGGTCAAAGGTGAGCCTGGAACCGGGAAAACCTTACTCGCCAACGCGGTCAGTGAAGCTCTTGGGCGCCCCTTGTACAAATGGCACGTCAAGTCGACGAGCCAGGCTCAAGAGGGTCTGTACACCTACGACGTCGTGGCTCGTCTCAACGATTCTCGATTCGGTGGCGGAGATGTTCACAATATTCGCCACTACATTCGGACCGGGCCCCTCGGGACCGCCATCGCTAAAGATGAAGAGGCGGTCGTACTCGTTGATGAGATCGATAAAGCCGACCCCGAGTTTCCGAACGACCTGCTGCGCGAGCTCGATGAGATGGCGTTCACGATCGCTGAACTCGACGAGACGGTGACCGCTAAGAAGCGGCCCTTGGTGATCATCACCTCAAACGCAGAGAAAGAGCTCCCTGACGCCTTTCTGCGGCGGTGTGTGTTCCATTTCTTAGAGTTTCCTGACGCCGACCGAATGCAAGAGATCGTACGAGTCCATCACCCGGGCCTTGATGAAAACTTGGTCGATGCTGCTTTGAAACGCTTCTTCGAGTTGCGCAATCGTCGCGGCCTTCGCAAGCGTCCGAGCACGAGTGAGTTGGTCGATTGGCTGTCGGTTTTGGCGCACCATGGCGCGAGTCCAGATATTCTCGCGGCTGCTCTTCCTTACGCGGGGACGCTGCTCAAAGATGAGTCTGACCTGAGCGCATTCGTCAACTGATCGGGGGTAGCCGTGTTCCTTCAATGGTTCATCAACCTCCGCCTATCCGGCGTCAAGGTCACCCTACCGGAGTGGCTCGATTTGATGCGCGCCATGGAGCATGGGGCGGTCGCCAACCTCGATGACCTTTATCACGTGGGCTTGTGCCTGCTGGTCAAATCGGAGAACCGCTACGACGATTACGACATCGCCTTCTCCGCCAGCTTCGGCGATGGGCAGGTGCCCACTGCGCTGAGCGCTGAATTCGAAAACTGGTTGAGCAACCCAAAGCAAGGACAGTTTGATCCCGCCACGATCGCGGCGCTCAGCCAACTCGACCCGGACGAGCTCAGGCGTCGATTTGAAGAGATGCTCAAAAATCAAAATGAGCGTCATGATGGCGGCTCGAAGTATATCGGAACGGGCGGCACCTCGCCCTTTGGAACCGGCGGGACACACCCATCTGGGATCCGCGTAGGAGGCGGCGGACAAAGAACCGCGGCGATGGTCGCTGACCAACGACGCTTCCAATCCTATCGAGACGATGCGGTGCTCGATGTGCGCCAATTTGATATTGCGCTTCGGATGTTGCGCCAGCTGCTTCGCGAGGGGCCCGAAGAGCTCGATATCGACGACAGCATCGCCGAGACGGCGAAGCAAGGCGGCGAGATTGACCTTGTTTTTCGCTCAGCCCGTAAGAACGCCATCCGCTTGCTGCTCGTCATGGATGTCGGTGGATCGATGACCCCTCATGCGCAGATGTGCGACCGGCTATTTTCAGCCGCATCGAAAGCGAACCACTTCAAGCGCTTTGATAACTACTGGTTTCACAACTGCCCCTATGAACGACTTTGGAATGAGAGCCCCTCAAGCCGGTCCGTGATCCCAACCGCTGACGTCCTCGAGAACCACTCAGAGGAGACCTGTGTTATCTTTGTCGGCGATGCCTGCATGCATCCGTGGGAGTTGTTTCAACCGGGCTGGACGATTCACCGCTTCAGGCAACAAGAGCTGCGGCGTGGACTCGACTGGGTGGAGGCCTTTGGCAAACGATTTCCAAACCGGATCTGGCTCAATCCGGAGCCTCAAAAGTACTGGGACCATCCAACGATCGAAGCCATTGGCGAGCATTTTCCTATGTTTCCGCTAACCTTGAAGGGGTTAAGGGATGGAGTTCGCTCGCTTCGTCGTGGTCTTCGCTACTAAGCTAAGACGCAGAGAAAGGCGCGCTACGACGCCCGGTCTTGCTTGACACCTCTCGCTGCGTAGAACACATAAAAATGCCTCAAAAAAGGGATCCAAAGAGCCTCTCATGTCGACGTTGATCACCGCAGATTGCATTAACTGCGGGGCTTGCGAGCCCGAATGCCCCAACGCGGCCATCCGTGAGGGCGACAGTGCGTACGTCATCAACCCGAATTTGTGCACCGAATGCGTGGGATTTTATGGCGCTGAAATGTGCCAAGAAGTTTGCCCAGTAGCGTGTTGTCTGCCCGATCAAAAGATACGGGAAGACGAGCAGACGCTCTACGAGCGAGCGGTCAAACTTCATGGCAAAGATGAGGTGCCGGCGAAAGAGGACCTTGACGCACAGACCAGCCGTTTTCGTAACGATGAATGGGACAATGATATCGACGAAGACGCCGAGCCGGCCGAGGACTATTCGCCCTATTGGGACGAGTAGCTCCAACCCAAATGCCCGATCGCCCCAGCCGCGCTGCAGCGACGCAAAGCGATGCGTTGAGCGATCGAAGCTAGCGGCGGCCCCCGTTGAATCGCAAAGCAATGCGCGCGTGTCTTGCGCCCGCTAAGAATGAGCGTATCTTACTAACTATGGGGCGGTTGTAGGATGCGGCGAATCACAGAGATCATCGATCGAATGGGCGTGGCGCCGAATTCGCCGGCAGCCGACCTGATCACTGCGTCTTATATCTTCAGCGCGAAGTGCCACGCCGGGCAGCTCCGCAAATCTGGAGAACCCTATCTGATGCATCCGCTCGAGGTCGCGTTCATCTTATCCGAGCTAGGCATGGACGCGGCGACGGTCTCCACCGGGCTCTTGCACGATACGGTCGAGGATACTCACGCCACCATCGATGAGATCGAGGAACAGTTTGGTCACGCGGTCGCCATCATGGTCGACGGCGTCACTAAAATCTCTCAAATCCAATTTACGACGGCGGCGGAGAAGGCCGCTGAAAACTTTCGCAAGATGGTCGTCGCTATGGCTCAAGACATTCGAGTCTTGATCGTCAAGCTAGCGGATCGTTTGCACAACATGCGCACCCTCGAGCACATGAAAGCCAATAAGCAGCGGCGGATCGCTCGCGAGACGATGGATATCTATGCTCCGCTCGCCGACCGACTAGGAATGAACGCGGTCAAAATCGAGCTTCAAGATCTGAGCTTTCAATACCTCCAGCCCAATAGCTACGACCAGATGCGTCAGGATGTTGAAGAGCACCTCCCCGCTCGAGATAAGTACGTCGCCGAGACCGTCCAAGAGATTCACGCAGCCTTTGAAGGCGCTGAGCTAGAGATTTTGGACATCTACGGGCGCGCTAAGCACCTCTATTCGATCTTCATGAAGCTTGAGAAAAAGGGTGTCTCCATTGCCGAGATCTATGACGCGGTGGCCTTTCGGGTGATCGTCCCGACGGTGTCGGACTGTTATTCGGTCCTGGGTTATGTGCACTCGAAATGGCGCCCTATACCGGGACGTTTTAAAGACTTTGTCGCGCTGCCTAAACAAAACGGCTACCAGAGCTTGCACACGACCGTCGTGGGCCCCAACCGCCAGCTGATCGAGATTCAAATTCGTACCACCGAGATGGACGAGATGGCTGAGCGAGGCTTTGCGGCGCACTTCGCCTACAAAGAAGGACAGCAGAGCGCGTCGGATGAGGATTCGATGGCTTTTGGCTGGCTGCGCCAATTGATGGAGTGGCAAAATACGGTCCGAGACCCCAACGAGTTCATGGAGTCGGTTCGGCACGAACTCTTTCATGAAGAGGTCTTTGTCTTTACGCCAAAAGGCGCAGTGGTTCAGCTGCCGCGAGGCGCCACCTGCGTGGACTTTGCCTTCTCTGTTCACACCGAGGTCGGGCTGACCTGCTCGGGTGCCAAGGTTAATGGCAGAATGGTGCCCTTGCGCACCAAGCTCAAGAGCGGTGACCGCATCGAGGTGCTCACGGACAAACGTCGAACACCGAACCGTGAGTGGCTCGACTTCGTCGTGACCTCCCGCGCCCGAACCCGAATCCGAGCGGCGGTTCGCAAACGCGAGGATGAGCAAGCTCGAGAGGTGGGATCAAACCTCCTTGACCGGGCACTTCGGGCGAATGGAAGCACCCTGAGTAAGTTTGAAAACAGTGACGATAAAGCGATGATCACGCTCAAGCTCAAGCAAAACTCTTTCGACGAGCTGTTGGCACAGATTGGGCTGAACAAGCTGACCACCGACGCCGTCGTGCAGATGCTTTATCCGGCTGAGCCTACTCTGCCGCCGCAAGCGATCGGCGAGCCGTCACCGGGTCTGGCGGAGCGACTGTTCGGCCGGAAGAAAAAGCCGCTTGCTCAACACGGTTCTTCCGTCGTCGTCGGTGGCCTCGATGACGTCTTTATCACGTTCGCTAATTGTTGTTCGCCGCTCCCAGGCGAGCGGATCGTCGGACACGTCAGCACTGGAAGAGGCGTGCGCGTGCACCGTCTCAACTGCAGCGAGCTGCACAACGCCGACCCTGCTCGCCAGGTCGAAGTACGCTGGCGTATCGACACCGATCTACTGCACCAGGTGCGACTGCGTGTAGTGACCAATGATAAGCCAGGGATTCTCGCTCAAGTCAGTTCTGCCTTTGAAAACCTGAACATCAACATCTCAGAGGCTAGCTGCCGAGTGCGCGATGATGGTTCGGCCGTAAACACCTTCCGATTCGGCGTTCGCGATCTTGAGGCGTTGCACGCTGTGAGCAGCCGTCTGCGCACGATGTCGGGCGTCCTCCGGGTCGATCGTGCCTGATTCAGCTCACTGTCTATCAACGGGATCTCATCCATGACCAATCGGTTTGTCCTTGCCCTGTGTCTTGCGCTCCTTGGCTGCCCTGAATCGAAGCCGGCCGCGACGACCGCCCCGAATGCCGGTCCAGAGGTCAGCAACGCGAAAGCCGATAAAGAACAGGCGGCGCCAAAGCCTCCCGTCATAACCGACGATTCAACCGACTTGGTTTTTTCATGGTTTGATCCGCAAAAAGGTCACGCCACCGGCACCCGCGTCGCCGAAGTTCCCAAACCATGCAGGAAAGATGTGGTGGTGGCTGATCTGAGCCGAACGCCCGAGCAAAGGCAGTCCACACGCTATGTGATGATCGCAAACCTAGAACAAAAGAAGGCTGATGGGACCTACTCCGTGGTGGTCCAAAGCCGTTATCGCTTCGCTGATACCGACCTGAGTGACTTGGGCCCCATCGCAAAGAATGAGGGGGTTATCGTCTACTCAACGACCTGGTGCGGTCCCTGCAAGTCGCTCAAGAAGTGGCTGACGGCCGAAGGCGTCCCGTTCACCACCAAGGACGTAGAGAACGACCCCGGAGCGGGCGCCGAAGTGGCTGCTAAACTCAAAAAGGCAGGCATGCAGCCTGGCGGCGTACCGGTGATCGATATCGCCGGAACGATGATCAAGGGCTTTGATCAGCGTGCGATCGAACAAGCCCTGCGCGCGCCGCGCTAGGTTAGGCGACACCCAACAAGGCCAAGCGCGTGGCGAAGCGCCCCGTTAAGACCGCCTTGAGCGCTGCGTGGGGCGGAGCTTCAAGCAATGGATCGCCCGCAACCAAGGCGCTAGCGTGGTCGCGTGCAACCGCGACCATGTCCGAATCGTTGACCAAATCTGCGTGGTGGTATCGATCGGCGCCACTCTGCCGCACACCAGCCATCTCGCCCGGACCACGCAAGCGTAAGTCCTCCATCGCCAGCTCAAAACCATCGCTACTGTTTTCAAGAACGCGCAGCCTATGGCGGGCCGTCTGCCCGCAATTCGGATCGTGGAGTAAGAAACAACGGCTCGCATAAGCCCCACGCCCCACTCGGCCGCGCAGCTGATGCAATTGACTGAGCCCAAATCGCTCGGCGTGCCAAATCATCATCAAACTCGCCTCGGGTACATCCACCCCGACCTCAATCACGGTCGTGCTCACCAACACCTGAAGCGTTCCCTCGCGGAAACGCTCCATGATCTCTTGTTTTTGATCATTCTTCATCTGACCATGAAGCAGCCCAACACCGAACCGAGCCAATGGGCTGCGCCGAAGCTGCTCGTAGACCCGTTCGGCATCGGCGAGGTCGACCTTCTCGGACTCACGAACCAAGGGCAGCACCACAAAGACCTGTCGTCCCATCTCCAGCTCAGCCTCTGCGATCTGAAAAGGCTCGTTCAATCGATCCAAACGAAAGGCTCGAGTATGGACCGGTTGCCGCCCAGGCGGCAGCTCTTTGATCACGCTCACCTCGAGATCGCCCCAAACCGTCATGGCGAGCGTGCGAGGGATCGGTGTTGCGGTCATCGCCAGGGTGTGGGGATCAAACCCGGTGCTCGACCGAGCGACCTCGCGAAGGGTAAAGCGCTGCTCGACTCCGAACCGGTGCTGCTCATCAATCATTGCCAGCGCGAGGGCTTTCCAAGGAAACGGGCGCGCCACGAGGGCATGCGTGCCGACCAATAGATCCACATCGCCTCGCTCAACGGCTGCGAGCAGCTCGCGGCGGGCGCGCGCAGGCGTCGCCCCCGTGAGCAAGCCGATACGCAGTCGCCCCTGCATCAACACATCGATCGAAGCCGCGTGCTGACGCGCCAGAAGCTCAGTGGGAGCCATCATCGCAGATTGAAAGCCCGCTTGCGCTAACCCAAAGGCGGCGACGGCAGCCACCGCAGTCTTACCGCTCCCTACATCACCTTGAAGTAAACGGTTCATCGGCGCGCCCCGACGCAAATCAGCGTCGATCTCTTTGAGGCTGCGTTGCTGACCACCCGTTAGCGTAAACGGCAGCAAGCGCTCCGCATGCTCGAGCAGATGCTCTGCGCTCAAGGCTTTGAGGCCTTCGACCTGCTGCAGCGCTTGGCGTCTGAGGATCAGCCCCATCTGGGTCAAAAAGAGTTCCTGAAATGCAAACCGGTCGGCTGCCGCACGTCGCTGTTCGGGGGCGTCGCCGGCTAAAGGCTGATGCAAGATACGCCAGCTCTCCCACAGCGCTGGGAGCCCTGTCTGTCCCCGTAAAGACTGGGGTATCGGGTCCATAATTCCGTCGCGAACATGCTCTAAAGCCTGCCCGATCACCCGGCGCAGTTGTGGGTTTTTAATCCCAGGTATTTCCGGGTAAATAGGGTGCAAACCACCACCGCTCGCCTCTTGACGCAGATCCAAATATTCGATTTTTGGATGAATCATCGCCGGACGCTTTTGCCACCGCCCTACCTTACCAAAGAGGCGCACCAAGCGCCCCTCTTTCGAGCCTAAATTTCGCTCCCACATCTTGGGATTGGGCTGAAAGAACACAGCATACATGCTCTCCCCTTCTCCATTGATGCAGCGCATCACGTAGCGCGGACGACCATAGGATCGATTCCCCTCGATGCGGCCCCGACCAAACTGAACGCGAACGGCTACGGTCTCCCCGTCTTGAAGCTCACTCAATGGGGCTTCGACGCTGCGGTCTTCATAACCCGCAGGTAACCAGTTCAGCAGATCCTCAATCGTCGCGATCCCGCGTGCGAAAAAACGCTCAGCTCGCTTGGGCCCCAAGCCCTCCAACGCAGTGATCGAGTCGGTCAGGATGTCTTCGGCGATCAGCCGCTTGAGCGGTTGCTTACCCTCAAGCGGTTGGCGTGTGCTGCGTCGACGGGGACGCATATCCTCAGCCTCGGCCAAGCGTTTGCTGCTGGTGGTGAGCTCGACCGCTCGCTGGATGACCCGATCGATGCAGGCCATCTTCTCCACGCCAGCCGCCTGATCACAGGCATCGAGCAGGCTGATCAGCTCGTCGACGGCTTCGGCGCGCAAGTGCCCCTCTGAGATCACCGACTCGCGCTTAGCTCGCCCGTAGCGACCAAAGCCTTTCAGTCGATCAATCCGTTCGGCGCCCCAACTCAACCCAGTCAAACACGGACTCAGCAGCAGCTCGAGCCACGGTCGAGCTGCCAGATGTTCGCTGAGTTCCGAGGTCTTGGTCATGGATGCGGCAGATCCTTACGCGCTGGCAAAAGCCCTGCTGGGTTGCGCGGGGTCACGCCACGCCGCAGCTCAAAATGAAGCTGAGGTTTAGCCACCCTACCCGTGCTTCCAACTTTCGCGATCACCTGACCTTGCTGAACTTGATCACCCTCGCTGACCAATCGCTGATCATGATGCGCATAAATAC
>JBDQPD010000139.1:0-8138 GCA_040260805.1 Myxococcota bacterium
GACTTTGACATCTACAGGCATACCCATAATTTCGACTTTGGCTTTTTTGAAATCGTTTGATATTGAAATAACGGTCCCGTGGTCCTGCATCCTTTCTATCCAGACACGGTCACCTGTTTTGAGAGCTTCACTTTTTACCGGTGCTGCAGGTTTGGCATCAGTCTGTTTAATTCCCTGGCGGAGATTGTCCCGTTTCTTTTCCACTTTTTGTCTGACCTCTTTGAGGTCTTCCGGGATTTTGCCTCACGCAGCGCTGCGACGGGCGAGCCGGCGCTAATCGCTAATGTGCATCCCGAGGTCCATGATTTGATTCTTGACCAGCTTCCCGAGTCGCTCGCTGAGCTTTCAGAGCGCTTGGGTAAGGAGCTGCGCGTCCAGCCTAAGGGGAGTTATCATTTAGAGCAGTTTGAAGTTTATGCCGCTAAATGAGGACCCTGCTGCACTGATCACCATGTTTTCTCCGCTCCCTGGCGGCGGCGCTTCGGCGCGGTCACTGTACGCCCTGGCGCGCCTGATGAGACGGCGAATGCATGTGGATGTGATCGCTCCGAGACGTCGTGGGCAGCGCTACACCGAGTCCAATGGCGAGGGACGTGTCTATCGGGTCCCCCTTGGTGGAGTCGACTATGGCCCTGAGGCTGAAGGTCGTTTCTTGCGCGCAGTGCAGCGCCAGCTGCGTGCGCAAATCTACGACGTGATCGTCGTCGGTGACCCGCTCAGCGCCTTGGCCGCTCGCCATGCCGGGGTTGAGGGGTTGAGGATCGTTTATTGTTTGCGGGAAATTCGCTCGGCTGAAGTCACCGACTTTGCCCAGCGCTTGCACGAGGCGCTTGGTGCCGTCGACAAAATCGTCGTGCCAAGTCGTGGGGCTGTTCAGGCGCTCCAGCGCTCGGGCATCGACAAAGATTTGCTTGAAATTGTGCCGCCCTATCTCGAGCTGCGCTCCTTGATCGCAACCGAGCCGATAGCGCTGCGCCGAAGCATCGTACTGCTCGGTGGTGATCGCCCTGAGCGGTTGGTCTCGGTCGCCGCGCAGTTGCTCGATGAGATGCCCCCCGAGTGGTCGCTGGTGGTGCCTAGTGACGGTGGGCAGACGCGTGAGGAGCTCAAGATGTTGGGCGAAGGCTATGACGCCCTGAGGCTCGAGCTCCCGCTCGCATGGCCGCCGCGGCGCTTGAGCGCGCAGTTTGCCAAAGGAGGTATAGCGATCACCTTAGGTCGCGACGGGGCGAGCGCAGAGTTGGACTTGCCGGCGGGTGACGATTTGATGGCGCGTTCTGCTTGCCTGCCGGTGGTGACGATGGGCGAGGACACCAGCATTGGTGAATTGATCGATGCGGCGAAAGAGCGCCTCAATGGAGCGCTCGTTGATCCCTTGATCACTGAGGACTGGCCACGGTTGTCGGATCTGCTCGCTCAATGGGCGGGCGTGATGGGCGTGAGCCCTCGCTTGGTCGAGGCGATCGATAGCCAGGAGCCCACAAGCAGCGATTCGCACCTAAGCTCGGGTACCGCCACGCGCACCGATTGGGTTGAAACCGATCTGAGTCGCGTCGATCTAAGCAGCTCGACGCACGAGCTCACCGGAAACACCGGAGTGCACTCGGAGTAATGGATTATTTCGATGCCGATAAACTGCGGGCACTGCGCTGCGCCCTAGTCGAGGCAAGCCTTGCGCAGCCGGCGGCGGCTCGAACCAACTACCGCTGCCTGCGTCTCGGGCTAAACCTTGCCCTGCTGCATCACACATGGATCGATGGTCAGCGCGTTGAGCTGCCGGCGCAAGCGCCCGTTGCGCCGCTCGTCGCCGAGTTGAGTGTTTTAGGAGTCAAAGCGCTCAGAGAGCTCTCATCCGAAGCGGCTCTTGCGATGGCTCAGCGGCATTTCCAGCTGATCGCTGACGCCGACCGATGGGCTAAGCGGCGCTGGAATGCACAAGCTGTCCATTTAGAGACCGGTGCAGCAAAGCTTGCCATCGCTTTAGGTGGAGGCGGCGCAGCGTCGTTCATTGCGCTCGGTGCGGTGGACTTACTCGATGGCATGGACATCCACCCCTCGTTGCTTGCGGGAGCCTCGATGGGTTCGATCCTCAGCGCTTTTCGAGCGCGCGATCAGCGTTACCAGGTGGAGTCGGTCATCGAAGAGACCCTAGAGCTGTCTCGGGACAAGGTCTTTGGAGTCTCGACCCTCAAGAGTCGATATTCGATCCCGGCAACGGTTCGGCTGACCTTTCAGCGTGGTTTGGGTCCATTTTTTCGAAACGAAGACGGTTTTGGGATGCGCATCGGTGATATGGCCATTCCACTACGAATCGTTGTCTCTGGGCTGGTCGGAGCGCCGCCACGTGATCTCGAGTTTTATCAATATCTGCTCGAAAAGAGCTGGACCGGGCGCTCGGTCAGGCGCCTCGTGTTCAACTTTACCCGGTTAGCCTCAGAATTCGTTTTCGGTGACGCTACGCTCAAGACCATCGCCCTTGGCGGTGATGAGGTGAGCGCTGGCCTTGGGGTGGTCGATGCGATCGGCTTCTCGAGCTCGATCCCGGGGGTTATCCATTACGATGTTGAACGCCATGATGACGACACTCACGGTCGGTTGACCGAATTGATGCAGCGGCACGAGGTCAGTCGCCTGCTTGATGGTGGATTCAGCGAGAACGTTCCGTCTTTGACCTGCCGAGAGGCGATTGATCAGGGCGTAACAGGTCAATCACACACCTTGGTTCTTGGGCTTGATGGTTTTGCGCCAAATCTTTTGCACCTGCCGTTGTGGGTCCCTGCTCAGCAGTTGCTGCGAGGGCAGATCGCTCGAGCGAAAGTCGCTTCAGACCATTGGCACGGCTTTAAAGAGCCGCTCAGCCCGCTTCGAGTCGTCCCCGGACCGTCGACCATGCGGAGTATTTTGCAAAAGGGTCGCGAGGAGTTCGCTCCGCTTGCAGGAGCGGTCCAGGAGGCGCTGGTTGACGTGCGACCTGATTTCATTGCGCTCAAGCGTCGCTTGACACGCGCATGAACCGTCCATAGAGAATCGTCCCATCTGTTAAGGATGGAAAAATGGCCGTCAACTTTCGCCCTCATTACCGCCGGATTGATGATCTGACGGATAATCTCTTAGCCATGATTGAACCGGAGGGTTATGAATTGCCTGAGCGCGTGCTCAAGCGGGTCGACCGGCTCAAGCAACAACTCGAGCTCGCCTGGATCTTTCACGACTCAGGCCTCGATGGCACCGTAGTGACCTTTCATGAGATGCAAGCAGCCTTGAGTCGCCGCGTGGTGACCGATTCGTCGCTGATGCCGCTTTACCAAGAGATCTGTAACCACCAAGAGGCGATCCACTACGCACGAGCAGCTGCTGAATCCGGTCGAAAGATCGATTTAGAGTATGTGCGTGAGCTGCATCATGTGCTGTGCCGTGACCTGCCTAACGTGCACCCGGCACGCTACCGCACTGAGATCATGCTGCACCGTGTGTATCTGCACGACATCCATCGCCCGGATCGGATCAGTTATCATTTGAACAAGCTGGTTCGTGATCTCTACGGCGAAGCCATGCAGAGCTATCATCCGATTAAGCGAGCGTGCAGCTTTCACCGCAACTTCATGCATATTTTCCCCTTCTATCAGATGACCGGGAAGTTGGGTCGTTTGCTGATGAATCACGTGTTGATCAGCAACGATTATTTCCCTTGTGTGATGCACGTGAAGGATCGTCAGCGCTACTATCAGGCGCTGCGTGATTCGCTCGACGATGTCCGCTTGCTGGCGGTTGAAAGTATGGAAAATACACTGCGTCATTCGGCCGAGAGCATCGCGTGATCTTAGGTGCTCACGCGAGCATCGAAGGGGGTCTGCACACGGTCTTTCAGACCGCCCAAAACGATGGCTCTGAGTGTATTCAGCTGTTCTCGAAACCTAGCCAGCGATGGAGCGTTCCGGCTCTAAAGAAGGATGAGATCCAAGCCTTTCGTGATGCCCGCGCCGCCGCAGGTAATCTGCCGGTGCTGGTGCACGATTCGTATCTGATCAACCTGGCGAGCCCTGATCCAGAACGTCTTGAGCGGAGTATTGAGGCCTACGCAGAAGAGTTAAGGCGCTGCGCTGATTTGGGTATTGAAGACCTCAATATGCATCCTGGTGCGGCGACAGATGGCGACGAAGAAGCCGGTCTGCAGCGCTGTGCGGACGCTTTTTTAGAAGCCTACTTGCTCGCCGGTGATCCCCCTGTGCGTACGGTGATCGAGGCGACCGCAGGGCAGGGGAAGAACCTCGGCTATCGCTTCGAGCACCTTCGCGACCTTTTGGCGCGGGTTTGGGATCCGGATCGGTTCGCCGTGTGCATCGACACCTGCCACATCTTTGCTGCCGGTTACGACTTCAGCACCGAAGCCGGCTACGCTCAGACTTGGGATGATTTTGATCGCATTGTCGGCTTGGAGCAGCTCGCTTGGTTTCATCTCAATGACTCCAAGAAGGCGCTCTCGAGCCGCGTCGATCGTCACGCTGAAATCGGTCAGGGCGAGATCGGACTCGAGCCTTTTCGCTGGTTGGTCAATGACGCTCGTTTCGCTGGAATCCCTGCGGTGCTTGAGACGCCCAACAACAGGATGCGCGAGAACTTAGAGGTGCTGCGCGGTCTGATCGCTTAGGAGCCGAAGCGATAGCGCAGCGACAAAGCCAGCGACGCCCCGGTTTGCTCGATTTGAGTGCTGATCAGATTGGGAACGTCGATTTGCTGCGCTTGACCCGCTTCGACGCGCCCGTGAATTCCAAAAATCAACGCTTGCGTCAGTCCGAGTTCGGCGCCCAGGCCGAGACCACCTGTCAATCCGCTGCTGTCTGTTTGATGACTCAACTGCGAGCCGATGGAGCCAGTCGCCATGCCCACACTGGTCTCGCCGCTGCGCACATGCCAACCGGCTTGAAGCTCAGCGAGGAGCGCAAGGGGGCGCTTGGCCAAACGCAGCCGCACCGGGCGCGCTCTTAGGGTCATCCCCAGCGGGACCTCTTGGGTCTTTTGAGCCACCATGATGGGCAGGGCAACGCCGGCACCCGTTTGCACGACGCCGCTGCGCTGAGCCGGTGCGTAGCCGACGTAGAGCGCCGCTGCGAAGAGCTTGTTTGTACCTGGGACGTCGACTTCGATCTCAACTTGTCCGCCGAAGCGGTCAGCCCGACCTTGCGCAAGCCCAGCGATGCTCATGCCCAGGTCCATTGTGCTGATGCGTTCAAGAAGTGTCGGACCTGCCGGCTGGGCAGGTTGACTCTTAGCCTGAGGTTGGCGGTCGGTTTGTGCGATCACCACGGGGGCTTGGTCTTCGACCGGCGGGAGCCCGGTGATCGGTCGATCGATGACCGCAGGCCCCTGCGGATCCTTTTTCTGATCCTTATCCTCGCCGAGGTTGACCAAGGGCGCGACCCGATTGCCGCGCTTAGCGAGTTTGAGTGCGTTCTTCTTACGCGACGCTGAGTTACCCAGCGCGACCAAACCGGGTTTGGAGTTGGCCGGCTTCGCTTTTGCCGCAGGAGCAAGGGGCGCAAGCCCAACCAATCCGGGGACCGAGGTCTCTTCGGCCGGCGGAGCGATCAAGCCTACCAAACCGGGGGTCACCGCTTCGGGTTGCTCAAACGAGACGGCGCCCTCTGCGGTCAGCAAAGACACCGCTACCCAAGCGCGTCCACGAGGAACCTCGACCCGAAAGATCTCGCCTCCACTCGGGACAGGCACCCTGAGCAAGGTCGCTGCGCCCGTGGTTTGGTTCGGTAGAACCGTTTCGTGACCTGTGGTCAGCGGCTCGGTCGCAATAATTTCACCGGCTGCCCGGATCCGCAGCTGCTTCGCTCCGGACGAGCGCGCAGCGACTTGAAGCTGGCCGGCTCGAGGCGCGTGAAGCACCAAAACTTTTTTCGAGCGAATCAGCATCCAAGCTCTGCCGTCGGCGTCGCGCACTTGTTCGTGACTGGTCGTTGGCGCCAGCGCAGCTATGATCAGAGTGCTAAAGCAAAGTACGGCATGCATGATGGGGGGAGTTTGACGCGTCTTGCGCCTCTCGACAAGCTCCCCTGCGACACTCTAGAGCCAGATACCCTTGGAGGCCATTCGCTTTGATCTATTTAGATCACCACGCCACCACCCCGGTCGCACCCGAAGTGGTCGAGGTCATGATCAGCGCCCTGAGCGAACTTGGCGGTAATCCAGGCAGTGTTCATACGCCCGGTCGCGCCGCGCGCGCCGCGGTGGATCAAGCTCGTCGAAAGCTCGCTGAATTGGTCGGTAGTCGTGAGCGCGAGGTCGTTTTTACCTCGGGCGGAACCGAGGCAAACAATCTAGCTTTGCGCGCCGCCTGGACGGTGCAAGCACCTCTCGGCAGACGCAGGATACTGAGCAGCACGGTCGAGCACCCGTCGGTCCTCAACACGCTCAAGGCCCTGGAAGCCGAGGGCGCCGAGGTGATCATGATCCCGGTCTCGAGCGAGGGGGCTTTAGATCAAGCGGCGTTTGACGCGGCGCTCAACGAGGACGTCGCGCTGGTGTCGTTGATGTACGCCAACAACGAGACGGGTGTGATTTTTCCGGTCGCCGAACTCGGACAACGGGCTCAGCGAGTCGGCGCGTTGATGCACGTCGATGCGATTCAGGTGGTGGGTCGATTGCCGGTGCAGTTCGCTGAGCTTCCGGTGGATCTGATGAGTCTGAGTGCGCACAAGCTGCGCGGTCCGAAGGGGGTCGGCGCTCTGATTCTTCGAAAGGGGCTGGACCTCAAAGCTGTGCAAACGGGGGGCAATCAAGAGCGAGGCATGCGCTCAGGGACTGAAAACACAGCGGGCATTGTGGGCTTGGGCCGAGCTGCTGAACTGGCCCTGCAGAGCCTGACCGAGAACGCCGAACGCCATGCGGCATTGCGCGATGAGTTCGAAGCCATGGTCCTGGATCGAGTGACCGGGGTTCGGGTCAACGGCTTGGGGCAGCGTCGTCTCCCGACCGTGACGAATTTGGAGTTTGCAGACCTTGAGGGTGAGGCTGCGCTTTTGGCTCTCGATATGAAGGGGATTTGTGCCTCTTCGGGATCGGCTTGTGCGTCGGGTAGCTTAGAGCCGAGTCACGTTTTATTGGCCATGGGCCGTAGCGCGGAGCAGGCGCATGGTTCGATCCGATTCAGCCTAGGCTCCGGCATTGATCGTAACGATTTGATGCGCGTGGTCGATGTATTGACCGAGCAGGTGCCCAAGCTGCGGGCGCTGCTCTCCCACCCGATTAACATCAGCTTCTGACGTCAGATGACCGGTGCCCCGGCTTGTGCTAAAGCTTCCTCCGACAGGGGAAGTGCATGCAATCCATGAGACTCACTATGGTCGCTTTGTTGCTCGCTGCGGGCGGCAGCTGTTCTTGTGATGACGAAACGATCATCGCGGTCCAGACCTGTGACCTGCGCACCGAATGTGGTGATTCGCAGACTCTTCGCAATGGGTCGTGTGTGCGCGAGCGATGCGCGAGCGATCAAGACTGTTGCGCGGGCCAGCGTTGCAGCGCCAGCGGTAAGTGCAGCGCAGTGGAAGATCGCTGCACCGCTGACGAGGACTGCTCTGAGCCTGGGTTCTACTGCATCGAAGAAGAGGGTAAAGCCCGCTGTCGCCGTCCTCGGTGCGAAACCGGCGGCGATTGCGCGTTAGGGAGCTGCTTTGAGCGCCGTTGCGTCACCGAGCCCCCCTGCCTGCAGGGCTGCGAGGCTGGAACATTTTGTGATGTTCAGTCCAATCGATGTTTAGCGGTTCCGCCAGGTGCCGAAGGCTGTGATGTCGTCTGTGGCTTAGGACAGCGTCTGATGCTCGAAGACCCCCAAACGATGCGCGGATCGATTTGCTGCGCCGCGTCCTGCCAGTGTCGTGACCTGCCCGATATCGCCCCGCGCGATATTGGGCTGTATCTTGACGCACAGGCGCAAGGCGAATCCATTGCTGTCGCTGCTTATGAGCGTCACTTCGGCGATCTCGTGTTTATGCGGCTCGCGCGCAGCGGGGCTCTGGAGCTGTTGGAATTTGTCGATGGCTTTCCCGAGTCGACGGAGGTCGCAGGGCGGGCTGATGGCCCACGCGCAGGGGCGCTTGAGCCCGGCATCGACGTCGGGCGCTACCCCTCAC
>JBDQPD010000147.1:0-7261 GCA_040260805.1 Myxococcota bacterium
CTCATCAGGGGTGGGTTAGGGGATCCTGCGCCGCGGCGTCACCATCCCATTGAGCGCAGCCCTCAGCGCGTCGTTCGCGCAATGGATCTGAAATTGAATTCAGGCGTCGATGGGGTCAGTATGCGTCGCCGGGCGCTGTGCGCGGCTTCGCGGAGAGTCGCTATGCGCTGCCTAAACTACACCGCTGCCTTGGTCTGCGCATGGAGTGTGGTCTGTAGCGCGCCTGCGCAGGCGAAGCCCCAAGAAAACGAAGCCGAGAAGCCGGACAAAAAGGCAGAGAAGACCGCCTGGGACGTTGAGCAGCCCAAGGTGGCGAGCCGTCAGCAAGCGATCAATGTGCAAACTGGCACCTGGATGAGCTTGGACGTCAGCCCAGACGGTAAAAAAATCGTCTTTGATCTGCTCGGTGATCTCTACGTCATGCCGATGGCGGGCGGCAGCGCCAAGGCGCTTACCCATTCCTTAGCCTGGGACATGCAGCCACGCTTTAGCCCCGACGGGCGCTGGATCGCCTTTACCAGCGATCAAGGCGGCGGCGACAACATCTGGGTGATGCCGGCAGCGGGCGGCAAAGCCAAGCAGGTCACCAAAGAGGATGTTCGCTTAGTGACCAGCCCCGCCTGGAGTCCGGACAGCGAATACATCGTGGCGCGCAAACACTTTACCTCGCGCCGCAGCATCGGCTCGGGTGAGATGTGGCTCTACCACCGCAGCGGGCGGGGCAAGGGCGTGCAGATGACCAAGAAAAAGACCGAGCAAAAGGACGAAGGCGAGCCCGTCTTCTCGCCCGATCGTCGCTACCTCTATTACAGCCGTGACGTCTCGTCCGGCGCCACCTTTCGCTACGGTAAAAACTCAGCCGAGGGCATCTACGCCATTGAGCGCTTAGACACCACCACCGGGCGCGTGGTGCGTGTGGCGGGCGGTCCTGGCGGCGCGGCGCGCCCCACGCCATCGCCCGATGGGCGCTGGCTCGCTTTTGTTCGCCGCATCGAGGGGCGCACCGCCTTGGTGGTGCAGAACTTACGAAACGGCGCCGAGGAGACGTTGCTCCACCCCATCGAGCGCGACCTGCAAGAGACCTGGGCGATTCATGGCGTCTACCCGACCATGAGTTTTACGCCGGATTCCAAGTCGATTGTTTTGTGGTCGGGCGGGACCTTGCATCGGGTGCGTCTGCGTGACGCCAAGCGCAGCGCCATTCCCTTTAGGGTTCAAACCAGCCGGCGTCTGCTCAAGCCGCTTCGCCGGCGCGTGGACGTGGCGCCCAAGCAGCTGCACACGCATATGCTGCGCTGGGTGCGTGTCTCGCCCAACGGCAAACACGCCGTCTACCAAGCGCTCGGGCACCTTTATATTCAGCCGCTGCCCAAGGGCAAAGCGCGCCGGCTGACGCGCCAAAACAAACACTTTGAGTTTTACCCGTCGTTCTCGGCGGATGGGCGCTTTGTGGTCTACACCACTTGGCACGACAAAGAGCTCGGCAGCGTGCGCCGGGTGTCGGTGAACACCGGTAAGGTCAAAGTGCTCAGCCGAAAGCCGGGGCATTACATCACCCCGGCGCTGTCTCCGGACAATCGCCACGTGGTGTATCGCCGAGTCGGCGGCGGCTGGATCACCAGCCCGCGCTGGAGCAAAGATCCGGGGCTTTATGCCTTGTCGGTGGTGCGCAGAGGCGATGAGGTGCTCATCAGCCACAGCGGCACCGACCCTCATTTTGGTGCCTCAAGTCAGCGTGTGTATTATTTGGGTAAGAAGGATAAAGACGAGCGGGTTTTACGCAGCGCAAGGCTCACCGGACACAAAGAGCGAGAGCATGTGGTGAGCGCCGAGGCGGCGAGCTTTCGCGTCTCGCCCAACGAGCAATGGATCGCCTGGCAAGAAGGCTATCATGTCTGGGTGAGCCCCTTTGTGCGCGCTGGGCGCACCTATCGCTTGGGACCCAAATCCGAGAGCTTGCCGCGCACCAAAGTCTCCAAAGACTCGGGCTACAACATGGCCTGGTCGGCGGACAGCAAACGCCTGCATTGGAACTTAGGCGCCGAGCTCTTTACTCAAGACCTTGAATCCGTCTTTGCCGAGCGCAAAGAGGGTGAACAATTCGAGCCACAAGCCAGCGGGATTACGCTCGGCTTTGCCTTTACGCACGATCAACCCAAAGGCGGCGTGGCGATCGTGGGCGCGCGCATCGTGACCATGAAGGGCGATGAGGTCATCGAGGACGGAACGCTGATCACCAAGGGCAACCGAATTGTGGCGGTAGGACCTCGCCAAAGCACGCCGGTGCCAAAAGGCGTAAAGGTGATTGACGGCAAAGGAACAACCCTCACGCCTGGCTTTATTGATGTGCACGACCACGGCGCTCAATCGGCTGCCGGGATGACGCCGCAGCGCAACTGGAAGCACGACGCCATGCTCGCCTTTGGTGTCACCACAGTGCACGACCCGTCCAATAATTCGCAAAGCATCTTTGCCGCGCGTGAGCTGATTCAAGCCGGCAAGATGGTCGGTCCACGCACCTTCTCAACTGGCACCATTTTGTACGGCGCCGAAGGGGCGTTTCGCTCGCGGGTGAACAACCTCGACGACGCCAAGCGCCACCTTACGCGCATGAAGGCGATGGGGGCGTTTTCGGTCAAAAGCTACAACCAACCCAGGCGCAACCAGCGCCAGCAAGTCCTCGAGGCAGCTCGAGGCCTAGGGATCATGGTGGTGCCTGAGGGTGGGGCGCTGTTTCAGCACAACATGTCGATGATCGCCGACGGTCACACCGGCGTGGAGCACGCCATTCCCTTAGCTAATGCCTACGATGACGTCCTGCAGTTTTGGGCCAAGGCGGAGGTGGGGTATACGCCCACGCTCAACGTCGCCTACGGCGGCTTGGGCGCCGAGTATTATTGGTACCAAGAAAGCAAAGTCTACGAGCATAAGCGCTTGCGTCGCTTTGTGCCCAACCGAGCGCTCAACGCCCGAGCAAGGCGCCCGGAAAAAGCACCGCATCATGAGTGGAACCACATCGACGTGGCGCGCTTTGCTAAGCGCTTGATCGACGCCGGCGGTAAGGTGCAAATCGGTGGGCATGGACAGCGCGAGGGCTTGGGCTCACATTGGGAGATCTGGGCGTTGGCGCAAGGCGGCTTTACTCCGCATGAGGCGCTGCGCAGCGCCACGCTTCATGGCGCCTGGTACCTTGGGCTCGATGGCGATTTGGGCACCTTAGAAAAAGGCAAACTCGCGGACGTGGTGATCATTGAGGGCAATCCACTCAAAGACATTCGCACATCAGAGAACATCCGCACGGTGATTGCGAATGGGCGGGTCTTTGATGCGCGCACCATGGCGCAAATTTACCCTAAGAAAGTGGCTGCTCCGAGCTACTTCTTTGCGACCGATGGGGTGAACACAGATAAGGGCGTGCGCGACGCCGATGGTTGTGTGGGGTGCCGTCACTAGCGCTGTAGACAAACGTATCCGATGACTGCGGTTGTAGCCATCTAGTTTTGGTCGTGTTTGTCGTCTTCTATCAGTGCGATTTGGTGAATTTCTTTTTGAATGCCTGCGAGTTGTTTAGCGAGTTGTTCTAAGCGTTGCTCACGAGTTGGACCACCGCAGATCTCCGCTTCCTCGGCTTCTTCATTGGCGATTTCTGCTTCTGCGTGATCCATACCGTTCATGATCACACCAATGAATAAGTTAAGAACGATCATCGCGCCGAACATCATGAACGAGCAGAAGAAAAGAGCACCGAAAACGGGTGCTGCCTGTGGCGCTGTACACAGCTCAGTCATCCCCTGATAACCATAGTTATCGCAGCCGTACATGGCGATGTACATAACGTCGGTCCAGTCTTCACCCGTGACCACGCGAAATAGCGACAGCATGGCTAAAGGCAGATGTCCAAAGTGGACCGGATCATTTGCGCCAAAGATAAAGACCGCAGCACAGGCATAAACATAAAATACTAAGAAGAGTAGAATGGCTACGTAGCCCATGCTTGGGATGCTTTTAAGTAGCGCGGTAACCAAAATCTGGAGTCGAGGAAGAGCCCGCACGAGTTTGAGTAAGCGCAAAAGCCGGAGTAGGCGCAAAACGGCAGCATATTTTGCATTAAACGGAAGCAGGCAGACCGTAACAATTGTAAAATCAAAGATGTTCCATGGATCTTTGAAATAGAGCCAAGGCCTAGATCCTTCAGCTGCCAGTTTGACGATCACTTCAACGATAAAGAGCAACAATATGATTTGATCGACGAGACTGATTAGCCATGAGTAAGCCTGAACACCTGAATTATGTACTTCGTACGTTTGAACACCAACATTAACACCAGCCGCCAGGATCGCGACGGTAATCGTACGATTAAACCAATTAGACCGAGCAACCGTACCAAAAAATTGAGTCATTCTGTTTCCGAATTGTAATCGAGTCTCTGACGAGCTCTCACGATTTTCAGTAGCTTAGAAGTAAGCTTTAGCCGTCGTCAGAGTTCCTACTCCGGCGTTGCTTTCTTGCTTCTCGAGCTGCTTCCCTCTGGTCGATACGTTCCTGCCGCGCAAGCTCTCGAATTTGGGTTGCTTCTTCCCGACTCGAACGCACCGATTGGCTAGGCGCGACTCGGGATGGAACCTGTCGTGCTTCGGGGGTTATTGGGGGAGCGTGGACGCGCCCCTCTGCGGACTTCGGAGGAAAAGGAGATTCAATGCTCCACGAACCGGGGAGTTGTTCGAGGCCACCGGACAGTTCTTGTGGGCTGATTTCTGCATGGTGCGGTATCACTTTCCAAACAGGGACCTGTTGACCAGAAGAATTCGAGGTTTGCAGTTGTGCGGACATGCCAAAGCTCGTCAACAAGGGAATCCCTTGCTCGATGAGTGCGTTCAAGTCGATCGCTCGACCCCCTTTAGTCATAAGGGTTCGCCAGTCTGCTTGCTGGTTCTCATTCACCTCATCGACAATCGAAGAGAGCAGTTGATAAGAGAACACCCCCCCTTTTGGCCCGCCCATAGCGATTTCACCGGGTTGACAAGCCATACATAAAATCTGCCCAGAGAAATTTGCGAAAAGTTGGTTCAAGTTGCTGTGATGGTGAATGGATTTTAGCCCAGCACTCGATGACTTTGCCGCATACTCCAGGCTGTCATCAGGCCTCACTATATTACAACAATCGGCAATCATGATCAGTAGACGCGGTTTTTTGCCGATCAGTGATGCATAGGTTTCGCCTAAGTCGATCCCCTGCATCACCCGATTTTCGCTGTATCGATTTAAGTCGATGACAGGCCATGGATCGACCTTAGATTCTCCACGAGCGCCGTGCCCTGAGTAATAAAAGACCACTATATCTTGGTCGCTTGGTTTGAGTTCATTGAGAGATAGGCTCAGCGCAGAGGCACTAAATTCATCGTCTCGTAACAGGCGTTCTTTGATCGGAATTTCAAGTTCTTCAGCAACAGCAGCAAAAAATTGGTGAGCACGATCTTGGTCAAGTTCGCAGCCTTTGCCGATACCCTCACAATTAACATCGGCGATGGATAAGAGATGTAAAGTGGTCAAGTCGTAGCCCCTTGTGCTGATCGAAGCGAGCGTTACCGCCGCTCTCGACGCTCCTGGCGTTGCCGCTGTCGCTCTTCGCGTTCCGCAAGTCGTTCGGCTTCACGAGCTTCGCGTTGAGCTTGCCGCTGCTCTTGGCGTTGTGCTCGGTCACGTTGACTTGAGCCGATTGGCTCAGCTTGTTGATCGGAAAGACTGCCAACAACCCACCCGTCTTCAATTGAGCGCAAGCCAGGCGGCGTTGCATCGGGCGAGCGGTTTCCCGATTCTTCGGTCACACGCCATACTGGGGTTTGTTGCGCTTCAATTCCGAGTTGCCCCAAAACATTCATGGATCGAGCAGCTTCGTCCATGATGTGTTTCCATGAGCGGTTACTTGAGTGTCCTACGGCAAGCTCTATGGCGGTGAGCGTTTGTGTCGTAAAGACACCGCCATTAATGCCATATGCAAGAGTTCCAGGCTTGGAGCCCATGCCAAGGACTTCACCCGAATATTTAAGGAAAAGTTGAGCTAGATTGGCTATTTCATGGTCTGAACGACTTCGTCCGGTAGATTTAGGGGCAATCTCAGTGAGCATATTATCGGGCAGGATTTCATTGCAGCAATCTGCCAAGACCATCAACATGCGCGGGTTTCTCTCGCGCAGTCGACTGTAGATCGACCCAATATCAAGGACTTCATGCGCCCCCGTGTCACTTCGTGATCCGAGCGCTAAAACGGGCCACGGATCGCTTTTTGATTCACCGCGCGCTCCATGACCTGCGTATTGAAAAATGACCGTATCATTGGGTTGGCTATCTACATGCTCGATGGCTTCATTGATGCACTCAGCCGTGAAATCATCTCCATTGATAAGGACTGATTCAAAGTGACTATCGGTTGCAACTGCGGTTGACTGCAGAAGCGCCATCAGCCGGTTCTGGTCAGTATGACAACTTTCACCAATGCTGTAATCATTTGTATCTGCAATGCTAACTAAATGAATTGTAGTCATTGGTCTGGCTCCTGATCCTTGATGTATCCGTTAACTAATCGTTCCAAGGCGACTATATTGGGCGTTTCGCGCACATAGTCCCTCACCATTTCGACATTATCGATAAGGAATCCAAGTTTTCCACCTTGGAGATCAAACAGAGTAATCAAAGGACCGCTAGAGTTATTGATCTTAATGACCACGTTTGGTGTCGCTCGATGTCTTGTTACAAAATGCTGATGATAACTCATTGGGCTAGAGATGGTTTCGACAATGAGGCGAAGTTCATCTGCTTCGAGGGGCTTCATCGATGAGACTCGAAACGGACCCATGCGCCTGCTGTCTTTTTTAGGTGAGTAGGTGACTACACCAATCTCAGCGTTTTGCGCATTGGCTAAGCGGTCTCGAATTGTAAAGCTCGGGAAGCTGTTCTGTGCGTTTGGATCGGTCACGAATTAAACTCCAAAGCTGGATAGCAAACATGGACAATAATCTATCTGTCATGCAGTTTCATGACCGTCGTCAAGAGAGGTAGGTGCAAGTGACTTCAAATGAAGATCCAGGGTTCAACTTAGAATCTAAAGAAGATATCGGATTTAGTATCGAATCGAAAGAGGAGGCTGGATTCAGCATAGAATCCAAAGAGGATGCGGGCTTTGATCTTTCAGAGAAAGAACCGGAAGTTGGAGCCCCTAAAAGCTCAAACGCCCAAAGTTTACCAGAGCCCCGAAGTTATCAGC
>JBDQPD010000166.1:0-5314 GCA_040260805.1 Myxococcota bacterium
CGTCGTAGGCTCGGAGTTTATTGGTCAAGCCGATCCCGCGGCCTTCCTGTGCTAGATAGACGATCACCCCGCGCCCTGCCTGCTGGATGCGATGAAATGCCGCCTCGAGTTGCTCACCGCAGTCGCAGCGGCTTGAGCCGAAGATTTCACCGGTCATGCAGGCCGAGTGAAAGCGGCAGAGCACCGCCTCTGCGTCCTGGACTTCTCCATGCGTCAGGCACACATGCTCGACCCCTTGGGCGTCATGAAAAGTGCTCATCTCCCAGTCGCCGTGACGGGTAGGGACCATGGCAGAAGCGCTGAACGAAATAGCCGTTTCTGGGTTGTTTCCTGGATTTTTCACGGGATTCTCCGGTCGTATTGTGCGTTTTATGTATACACAGCCGCCAAAATCGTTCAAGCGTGTTTGTGCAAAACAATCACAATGTGCCATATAATGGTCGAAAGGTGGCCCCCTATGCTTCCCAAACTCCGCGCAGTGGTCGCTGCGAGCCTTACCATGGTGATTATCGATTTGGTCTGGTTGGGCGTCTTCGCTGCCTCATTTTACAACGAGCAGCTTGGGGAGTTGCGAGCTCAAGAGACCGTCGCTATCGCTGCTGGCCTGTTCTACGTGCAATATATCGCAGTCGTCGTGTTCTTTGGAGCCATTCCAGCGCGCGACGTCAAGCAGGCTGCGGCTCGCGGCGCGCTGCTCGGATGGTTCGCTTACGCGACCTGGGAGTTCACCAACTGGGCGGTCATCGAAGGATGGCCGACTGGGCTGGTGGTTGTAGACATCCTCTGGGGAGTCACCCTGACCGCAGCCGTATCAGCCGTGGCCAAGTGGGCTCATGAGCTCGGAAACTCGCCAGCCGCGACCACCTAAAATAGATCGTCTCCTGCGTCATTGATGTCCTGGCATGACCAGTTCGAATCAATAGGCACCATCACAAAGTAGCTCGCTTCGGCTTCGGGATCACGGCGACGCTCGACCGGCGTCATCAAAATGTTACTTGAAGCCGCCAGGACGATTTGTTCGTCTTCGGCTTGCCAGAAACCCTCCACACGGCCGTTGTCACGCTCCCTGCCGCGCAAGTTGATGACACTGCGTTGGACGACATAGACTGAGCCGGAAACTGCTCCGCCCACATTGACCGTTACGCCAGGGTTGCCGTCTTGATCCGAGTCGACCTCGCCCGCTGCACCTGCCTCTGTAGGCAGCGAGTCTGATAAGGGGTTAGCGAGCACAGCTCCAACGACGGAGGCAAAGGGCCCTGCCTGAAACTCTCCGTTTTCTGTCCACTGAGCTTGACGCTCAAACACGGGGAAGTGGGTGACAAACGACTCGGGATAACTGGTGCTCGCCCGAATACCAAACCGGTAACGTGCTTCGCTCGTCGCAATACGGCAGAGCGTCTCATCCCAAGTGATTTGGTCATCCAGCCTGAGGGCATCCATCAGCATGTATTGTGTGGTCACCACCCGTACCTCTTCGTTGCCTAAGGGGCTTGGGTTGCGCTGCTGGACAGCCGACACTGCTTTCATCGCGAACCGTTCGGGTTGAGCAACTGGCTCCTCGGCCGCATCGGGACGAGTAGCTGCACCACCATCACCAGCTTCGTCGGGTCCTGCGTCACTGGTTTGGTCAGGTCCGCTGTCGCTCGATTGCACCGGACCTGCGTCTAGAAGGTCGCTTAAGTCGGGTGCACGGCGATCATCCGTAGTGTCCTGCGGGGCACAACCCACAGCAAGGATACAGCTTAGCGCGAACGCATCATATTTCGACATACTTCATCCCATCATCTCAACAACGCTTGAGCGCTCTTAGACGATTAGGGAGCCTGACGAATCCGTATTGTGGTGGATAAGGATCCAGTTCGTGCGCGACTCATCGCAGCGCACGATGTGCATCACCACGTTCGTCGGGCGCATGACGTAGGTGAACGTATAAGGGATCTTCACGTCCAGCCTGCCTGACGCCATGCCTTCCCTGAACGCACCAAAGACCAACCGATTGTTGGTGCAAGGAGCGATTTTGGTGAAGAAGTTTCTTCCGATAACTCGATCTGCCGAGTGATTCGAAAAGTTCTCCTCGGTCGCATTGTAGCGGGTCACCACGCCCTCGTCATCGATACCGACGACGCCGTAGGGTAGCGCGTCGAGCTCCTCGTCGCTCAGGGTCGCGAGATGCGAAATCGATGTGTCGGCTTCATGTTGACGAAACCGTGCTACCTCCGACGCTAGGAAGCGGCGGTGACCGCCTGCTGTGCGTTCGCAGGCCAGCGAACCATCGTCCGCCCAGCGCTTCACAGTCGATGCTGTCACGCCTAAAATTTCTGCGACTCTGGTGCTTGTCAGGTGCTGGTCAGCCATCGTGTCATCCTCGACGATCGCTGTCACTGTGAACCGTTTGGTCTTTTGGGACAAGCAGAAACGAACAAAAAGTTCTTTTTTAGTCCTTTTGTGTATCGATCCGAGCGTAGAGATCGTTAAGTTGAGCTTCTAAGCTGCGCACCATGGCCACCACGTCGCGAGCATCGCTGATGCCAATTTCTTCGGTGAGGTAGGCTCGCTCCTCGTAAAGACTCTCAAGTTGAATCGTGAGACTCTGGGTCATCGCATCCATGACAAGCTCCTCGGTATGCCGTCCCATTTCAACGAACCGCTACCGAGCGAACATGTTCCACATGGTGGCCGTAAACACCAGTTCAACGATGCAAAAATATCACGTGTGCGCGCGCTCGCTCGCGAGGCGAGCTAGAAAATGTGGTCGGTACCGAAGTAGATACCAAAGGTCGAGTTGAGCGGCGCGGCCGCTGCGTCAATCCTTAGGACGAAGGCTTCGCCCCAGCGCATTCGGAGGCCGCCGCCGACACCGAGTAAGAACTCGTGCCAAGGTGAATCTAATCCAAGTCGGGCGACTCGGTCGTCGTGTAGATCGGTCCAAGCCCGGCCGGTATCAAGGAATCCGACCGCCCGCCAACTGATGGCTTGTTTTGCGATCGTTTGATCCCACAGCCGCACTCGAGCCTCGAAATTTGCGACGACCTTTGTTTTTCCGGCTTCGGTGTACGTTGGGATCCCTCGCACCCCTTCAGCTCCAGAAGCACCTAGGCTTGGGATCAGTCCGCCGAGCTCTGCGCGGCGGTAGACAGGTAGGTGGCCTAGCGAGTGATCCGCGACCAGTCGTGCGGCACCGACCAAGCGGTTTGAGATGATCGATCGAAAGATCGACGTCTCCAGAAACAGACTAACCCAGGGGTCGTTGTCGCCGGCTAATCCTCCTCGAAAGCTGAGCTCATGCAGGCCGCCCCGGGAGGGCGTGAACTCATGATCTCTTTGGTCATAAATCAACCCGCCGCTCGCGACGACCTCTGCGTGATCACCGAAGGGGCCGATGTGATCGCCGACTAAGCCCCGCCAGTCGTCTGAGCGCGCCTCTTGGGCTGCAATACGGTCCATCTCAAGTTGGCTTTGAGTTTGACCTTGGACGCGGTTCCAGCCGAGTTCAGTGCCGATGTAGGCGTCGAGATAACCAATCTTCGAGTTGGGTGTCCCGAGCCACCGTTGACGCCACTTAAATCCTGCGACGCGCCGGTGCCAGCGGTAGGTCGTTTCACCGCGTAAGCCGCCTGCGGTTTGACGCGTCCCGACTCCATGATAGCCGGAGTTCTGATCGTCATAGTTTGCGACCGCAACCAAGAGACGCCAGGTGGGTCGTTGCCATTGCGGAAGATCCCACAGCACAATGGCGTTGCGTGTCGGTACGCTCAGGCCCTGGTCATCCCAGCGCATCACGCCTTGCAATAAGCTCAGCACGCGCCAGCAGTAAGGGTGGCATTGGGGTTCGAATCGAGCGGTTGACGCCAGCAAGCCCATCCCCAGGCCAGCATCGCTTCTGTAGGTCACAGCTGGAAGTCCGGCGAACTCAAAACGACTAGAATGATCGGGCGTCGCCGCAAGAAGCAGGCTGGCTAGTGACACAAGCACGTTTGAACTCCTTGACTCGAACCGACCATAAAATGAACGCTTTGAACGTTTATTGGCTTTTCAGATCACTAAATTTCGTCTAGATAGGGTTTACGTGAACGGTTTGGCCGATTACGAACGAAGTGAAAAGAGGTTATTTCATGAAGACGCAGATTAAGCCTAAGGTCGGCATTAGCTCTTGCCTGATGGGTGACGCAGTTCGATTCAACGGTGGTCACCAGCGTGACAACTTTGTCATGAATGTTCTCGCCAAACATGTTGATCTGGTTCCGGTATGTCCCGAGGTCGAAGCCGGTATGGGTGTCCCGCGACCAGCGATCCGAATGGTTCGCCAAGACGGCGCCGTAGGCTTGGTCGAGTCGGGAACCGGTATCGATCACGCCTCGGTGATGCACAAGACCTTGGACTCAATCACCGAGCGGATGAAAAAGTATGACTTGGATGGGTTCCTGCTCAAAAGAGGGTCGCCGACCTGCGGCATCAGCGGCGTCAAAGTCTACGCGAGCAGCGAGCGGAAATCGCAGGTGGTCGCTCGAGGCGCTGGGTTCTTCGCCGACCGGCTGAGCAATGAGTTTGAGACGCTAGCGCTCAGCGAAGAGGGGTGGCTTAACGATGCGATGCTTCGTCAACAGTTCCTGCACCGCATCTTCACCGCTCGACGCTTGAAGGTGCTGCGCGCAGACCCGACGGTCAAAGATCTCCAGCGAGAGTACGCCTCCCACAAACTCCTGTACATGGCGCATCACCCTGGAGCTCAAAAGGATCTCGGACGTGGCGTGGCGAAACTCAGCGGCAGCTTGTCTCAAGAGCAGCTCAGCCATCACATGGATCAGGCTCAGCATGTTCTCGGCCACCGGTTGACTCGAGGTCGTCACGTCAACGTACTGCACCACATTTTAGGCTACGTTTCCAAGAAGCTGAGCACGCCGTGTCGAAGGCACACCCTTGAGTCGATCGAAGCCTACAGCCGTGGGCAAACCTCGCTGCTCGCACCGCTGGCGCTGCTCAAACATCAGGTGTTGGATAAAGGCGCTCACCCGTGGCTGACTCAGCAGGTCTACTTTGACCCATACCCGTCCGCCTTATGGTAGCCATGGCCCAACTACGCCCCAACCTTCTGAAGTGGGGCGCCGCTCCTCAGTGGGTGACTCATCAAGCCGCCTGGTGGATCTGCGTCTTGGGCACGGGCTGGGTTCGACCGGCTGCGATGGCGGTGTTTGTGAGTTTGCATCTCTGGCTTACTCGAGCGCAGTGGCAGCGCGAGGCGCTGGTGATCGGCGTGACGATCGCGCTTGGTTTGGCGGCCGATACGGCGCTGGTTCTGTCCGGCGCAATCTCCTTC
>JBDQPD010000076.1:0-16619 GCA_040260805.1 Myxococcota bacterium
GAAAAGGGCGAAGAAAAGGGCGAAGAAAAGGGCGAAGAAAAGGGCGAAGAAAAGGGCGAAGAAAAGGGCGAAGAAAAGGGCGAAGAAAAGGGCGAAGAAAAGGGCGAAGAAAAGGGCAGTGAAAAAGGCGATAGCAAAGACACACCCAAAGAGGGGGATCAGCCCGGCGCTGATGCAGTTGGCGCCGCGGTTGCTGAGCCAGCTGAAGAGCCGTCTGATGGATCAGAGCGAGAAGAGAAATGATCGCTAACCACCCCCGACATTCGACCCCTTGCGCTCATCAGGGCTCTGTGTACCCTGTATCAGGAGACAAACGCGTGCGTGTGACTAAGACCTGGAATGCGCAGTTGCGTTGGGCTGGCCTGTTTGTCGTGGCCTTGCTGGTCTTAGCGCCAGGCCAGGCGCAGGCGAAAAAGCTGGTCATCTCTGAAGCCTTTGAAATCACTGGTAAAATCCAGCGGCCACAGGCGATGTATATCCTCCAGCGGAGCAAGCTGAACCTCAAGGGTTTGCAGCTTCGACGGAGCCTAATTCCCAAGCTTCTAGAAAGTATGCGCAAACCGCCACTTTGACGGGTTGCCACATAAAAGAAAGTTAACTAACTAACCTTGCCTGATAATAGCATGACCCAATAACTGGGTCGTGAAGGACAAGAGACGTACAGGAGGTTCTCATGTCGGTAGTTGCCGAGTTTTATAAACAGGGTGGCACCTGGATGCATCCCATCGCATTCGTGTCGGTGGTGGTGGTCGCGGTTGTTGCGGAGCGGGTGTATTTCCTATGGTTCCGCTACAACCTAAACGCTCACAGTTTCATGGGTCAGATTCAGAAGCTGATCATGGAGAACAGTGTCGATCGAGCGATCAAGCTGTGTAACGCTGAGCAGCATGCGGCGCTTCCGCGCATCGTCAAGGCCGGGTTGACCCGTGCCAACAAGGGCGAGCAGGAAATCACCAATGCGGTTGAAGAGATGGTGCTCGAGATGGCGCCGCTCATCAGTAAGCGCATGGCTTGGTTGCCGACGCTTTCATCGCTCGCAACGATGCTTGGTCTTCTTGGTACCATTATCGGTATGATCGAGGCTTTCGCCGCCGTGGCGAACGCAGCCCCTGATCAGAAGCAAGAGATGTTGGCTAACGCTATTGCGATCGCGATGAACACCACCGCGTTTGGTCTGATGGTCGCTATTCCGACCATGTTCTTGAGCTTGATCCTCAACACCTTGGTGAAGAAGATCATGGACGAGATCGATCAGTACAGCATCAAGTTGGTGAACATGCTTGTCCTTCGTGGTCAGGGTGGAACGAACCCCCTCAACCGCTAAGGGTATCTCAGGCTAAGCCTTCCTGCGCCGTTTGGTGTGGGTTTGGCTTGTACTTGTCTGAATTTGTTGGAGTGACAGCATGGCACGCAAAAAGATCAAGGAAGAAGTCCCAGAGCCAAACTTGGTTCCTGTGATGAACCTGGTGATGTTGCTGATCCCGTTCTTGTTGATGGCTTCGGCCTTCTTCGAGGTGGCGATTATCAATGTCAGTGCGCCTAAGGTGGCTTCGGGGCCGAGCTCGGATGACACACCTAAAGACGATAAGCCGAAACTCAATCTGACCGTCGTGGTCAGTGACGCTGGTTTCAAAATCTGCGCTTATGGTGGGTGTTTAGGTCCTGGTGGTGTTCGCCAAGAAGGTGGTCCGGCTAATGGTCCGGGTGCCGGCGGTGCGCCGACGGTCGCTACGAAGAAGTTCTCGCACGAGTGCCTCGACGCAACGGCTACTCCGCCGCCAGCGGCTTGTACCTTGCCGTTGTTGCAGAGTTGCCGTTCTGACGGTAGCTCGAGCCATGATTTGCCCTACCCGGAGCGCCGAGCAAAAGGGTTGGATCCGAACGGTGGCAACCGCAAGGATTGCAACGCTGACGGTAAGGCGGACAAGGATATTTGTTCGGGTGAGGCGACGGACTGCAACTACTTGGATTTCGACTATGTGGGTCTCCGTACTCAGTTGGCCAAGTTGAAAGCAGGAGCTGAGCAGGAACGTAAGGTGATGATCATGGCCGACGAAGCGATTCCGTTTGAGGTGGTCGTTGGTGTAATGGACGCAGCACGTGATATGAAGACCGAGAGCGGGGAGACTAAAGAGTTGTTCCCCGACGTGGTCCTTTCGCCGGGCTTCCAGTAAAGTCCGAAAGGAAGGTTTATCGTGACCGAAGAACAAAACGTCGAATCGGTTGAAGAGCAGAAGACCGCAGAGTCGGTTGACGGCGCATATCCTGGATGGGGTGAGCAGCAGCCGTACGTGAGGAAGAAGAGTGGTGGCGGTAGTCGTAGTGACGACGAAGTCCCCATGCCGAACATTACGTCGCTTCTCGACGCCTTGTTCATCATCCTCGTGTTCCTCCTGAAAAGTTATTCAACCAATCCGGTCTCTGTGACCCAGAGCTCTGACCTCTCGTTGGCTTCCTCTGCGGCGCAGCTCAGTCCTAAAGACGCTGTACCGGTGATTATCGACAAAAAGGGTATCACCGTCGACGGCGTTGAGACCATGAAGTTCGATAAGGGTGAAATTCCCGCTGACCAGGTTGCGGGTCACATCATCGCTCCGCTATCTCAGGCGCTGCGTGATCAAGCGGAAAAACAGCGCAAATTGGCACAGTTGAATACAGATGTTAGTTTCAAGGGTGAGTTGATTTTGATCTGCGATAAAGATCTGTCGTACAAAATCCTTCGAGACATTTTAATGACGGCAGGTGACGCGGAATACGGAAACTTCCGCTTCGCAGTGATCAAGGCATCGGGCTGATCGCCCGCCAAAGAGAAAGGCGACGCCATCCATGGGCACGAAGGTTCTCAAGGTAGCGGTCACTCAAGGAAAGAAAATCCTTGAGCAGAAGCTTATAACGGGTCGGACTTCGGTTACCGTTGGTACTGCGGCGTCCAATGTGCTGCATGTCAGCGGCGAGGGTCTGCCAGACACGTATACCCTCTTTGAAGTCGCGGGTGGTAAGTACTGCTTAAATTTCACCGAGAAAATGACAGGCAAAGTCAATGTTGGCGGTGGTCAACTTGATTTTGAGACGGCGCGCCAGCAAACCGGTGTTCGTAAGCGCGGTAATGAGTACCAGATGGTGCTCAGCGAAGCGTCCAAAGGGGCTATTGAGCTAGGCGCTGGTGGTGTTCGCGTTATCTTTCAGTTTGTGGACGCTCCTGCGGTAGCAGAGCCTGCTAAACTCGCAGATTCGACGTACAGTCCGCCTTTGCAACGTCTCGATCGTGTGTTTTGGGGATGCTTGGTTGTCTCGGCGATGCTTCACTCTGGTGGTGTCGTTGGAGCGCTCAACGCGCCGCCGCCTCCAAAGCGTACGATCACGCAGCTCCCGGATCGCTTCGCTAAGCTGATCATCAAGAAGCCGCCGAAAGTTAAGCCGGTCGAAGAGAAGAAGAAAAAGAAGCCTACGAAGGACGGTGAAAAAAAGCCTTCCGAAAAAAAGGCAGAGAAGAAAGAGCCCAAAGCCGAAAAGAAGCCAGAGAAGAAGCCTCAGACTTCCTCTCAAAAAGCAGCTCGCCGTGAGCAGGCACGTAAGCAGGTCCAGAACAGCGCAGTCTTCAAGGCGCTAGCGATCGCTACCTCTGGCGGTGGTGCTGGCGTCGTATTTCAAGCTGATGGTGACCCCAGAACTGACGTGAGCGCTGCTTTGGCTGCCTCGGGCGGTGCCGGTATCGCCTCCGCTGACGGCGCTCCTGGTGGCACCGCTCGCGGTCCTTCTGGGGGCGGCGGTCCGGTCGGTATTGGTGAAGTCGGCGGCGTGGCAGTGGGCGGCGGCGGCAGTAAGATCAAAAAACGTGCCGGTCCAAAGATCCGGGTACGCATGAAGATGAGCAAGCCCAAGATCGATGATGGCAACTTAGACGGTAAGTCGGTTGCCCGTAAGATCCGAGCCCGCAAGCGCGCCTTTCAGGCCTGCTATGAGCGTGAGTTGAAACGTAACCCATCGCTCAAGGGTAAACTCGTTCTCGAGGTGACCGTTGGAGAGAATGGACGGGTCGCAGACATCTTTGTGGCAGACAACGCACTGAACAATGCTGTTGCGAACTGCATCAAAGGTAAAATGCGCTCGATTCGATTCCCGAAACCGGAAGGTGGAGAAGCGACCTTCTCATACCCCTTCGTCTTTGCGTCGAGCGGATAGTGATGCAGCGCTTGGATCGTGCGGGCATCGAAGTCCTACTCGAAACCGAGCAGTTCAAGAGTTGGTTTGCTGAGCTAAGCGGTCTGAACCACCGTCTCGAACTGCTTGAGACCAATATCGAACGAGCTACCGAGGCGTGTGCTGAAGCGTCCTTTCGCTGTGATTATTGGCAAGAAATGGCCGAAGAAGCGCTGCTTCGATCCGCCGACTTGGGTAATACCTGCCACAATCTACGGTCGGAAATAGCGTCCTTAGAAAACACGGCTTTTCAGAAGCTTGCTGAGTTTGAGCAGGTGCGTGATACGGTGACCGATCTTTGGGTTAAAATTACTGCGATCGAGCATCGGTGTGATGATCACCCCGACGAAGCGACTCGGGTTAGGGCGCGCGCTCGGTATCGTAATGAGCTCAAAAAGCTGCGCGCGTCGTATGCTGCGAGTAACGAGCAAAAAGAGGCGTTATGGCACGCAGAAGAAGCGCTCTGGATGAAGGTCGCAGAGCACACGCTGATGGTTCCTGAGATTGAGGTGCGAGCGGGCCGGCTTGAAGAGCGCTACGGGCATTTAATGCACCGGGTCGAGGGGCTTCGGCGACGTGAGGAGTCAGCGAAATCGGAGCTCGAGGATGAACGCGAGGAGCTGGCGGAAGCGCAAAAGCAGCTAGCGCAGTTACGCGCTGCGGCGCGCAGCTCATTCTCGTGCGTCTGTCATGAAAATTTTCTGTATTGGCCGGTGGGTGATGACAGCAACCTTGCGCTGGTTGTGGCGCTAACGTCTAACCCAGCCGATTATAATATTGAGGTGAAGAGTGGACACATTTATCAGTGCGAGACCGATAAGGGTGTGCGGTATCTTGAGCCCGTTAGCGTTGGATCAGCTGTTGTCGAAGAAGATGAACGGCTCAACCGCTTCTTTGAGGAGGTGGCATGAGCGAGACTTATGATCGCGTTGAGGTGTTGCAAGCCTCTCCTTTATTCAATGACTTACTGCCGCTAGAGAAGCAGTATTTAGCGGATCTAGCGGTTCACCGGAGCCTCGGAGCCGGTGATGTCTTGTTTGAGGCGGGCGACCTTGGCGATGCGATGTACGTCGTGGTCAGCGGCGAGCTCGTCGTTGAGGTAGGCGACGGAGGTTCGGTGCACCAGGTCGCTGTTCTAGTGGCGCCCGACTTCGTGGGAGAGATGGCGCTGATCGATAAGCAGCCGCGCGCTGCGCGCGTTCGCGCTAAATCAGACGCCGTATTGCTCGCAATTAGCCACGCTAATATTTACTCCTTTGCCCGCGTCCACCGCAGCGGTTTTACCTGGTTGGTGGTTAACATCGCTAAGAATTTAGCGAGCCGATTACGGTCGATGAATGAAGCGACTTTAGGTGTGGCCGACTGAGCTTTGGCCAGGTCTGAAAAAGCGATCCCTTGAACCGTCAATTCCCTTGCCCCACTCGACGCTTTGCCAGATAGTAAGCATCTAGTCGCGGGCTTTTGTATTCCCGTGTTCGTCTGGAGCCTTTGATTTGGTCATTTTAATGAACCAACACCGCATCTTTTGGGCGGTTCTAGGCTTCGCTTTGATTGGTAGTAATGCCTACGCTGAGGGCGGCATCAAGCTGACCCCCGAGGCTCGGATGCATCCTTTGATGCAGGCGGGTTTTGCGTTTGACTCGAATCCGCACCGGTCATCCGATGCGTCGAACGCTGTGTCGGACGGCTTCATGCTCTTTCAGGGGGGGCTAGAGTTCACCCTGCCCTCGGATCGCCTCGACATCCGGATGAACAACATCATCAACTACCACCATTACTTGGGCTTGGAGTCTGATCCGCTGGTTCCGGGCGGTACCGCTCGATTGTCCACAGTCAAAGGTGGCTCTGCGATCCAGTTGCTTGGAAACAGGAGAGGTAAGTTCCGTTGGGGTCTGGCTGGAAAGCTGAACCGGATGGACGAGCCCGAACCGCTCAACTTGGGCGTGCGGCAAGGCCGCTGGTCGAGCTCGGTTGATGGGTTCACTGAGTGGCGTCCTGGTGGCGGTGCGTTGGGTCTTAAGCCGGCTGTGGGTTTAGCGATTGATTCGTATGACGAGTCGGGTGGCGAAGGAGCGAACAAGCTCGATAAGTCTTCTCCGACGGTTCGCTTGGATCTGGACTGGCGCTTTCTCCCTCGGACTCAGTTTGTGATCAACAACCACTGGACGACGGCGACGTACGCTAACGACCCGGATGCAAACGGTTACGCCGATCCGGTGAGTTCAGAGTTTGGTGTGATGGGGCAGGTTTCGCCAAGGCTTTCAGCGATCATCGCTGTGGGTTACTCGGGCAGTCAGTTCCTGTTGTCCGATAAAGGCGAAGCGAGTCACACGGTGTCGGGTCAAGCCGAGATCCGTTACGACGAACGCCGCAAGGTGACTTGGCGTTTAGGTGTTCGCCGACGGCTCCTTCCCGTGACCGTGTTTGGCTTTATGGCGGACAACAGCGCCTACGCTCGCTATTCTGAGAAGTTCCTTGGTGGGCTTCGGGTGGTGACACAACTCAAAGGTAGCCTGCGAACCTTTGGAGACCAGACCTCCGCTCAAGACGTCATCAGCATCGCATCGGGTGATGCGCGTGCGGACATTACCGCAGGGTTTGACGCCAACATTCTGTGGCAACCCCAGCGATGGTGGGTTGCCGGGCTGACGAACCGTTTCGAATACTTCACAACGAACAGTCAGTTTAAGTCGGCGGGTGCAGCAGGTGACACCTTCGTAGACCCCGGGTTCGGTCGTAATCTCACGATGCTGGTGTTTGAAGCCAAGTACTAATGCGCTCGCTGTTGGTCGTGTCAGCTCTGGCGGTGACCGCATGCCGCGGGACGGTCGCTCCGGCCCCTAAATCAGTTGATATTGAGAGCATTCGCGAATCGATCGAGAAGCGCCGCCATTTTATTGGCCCTGGCGACTCGGTTCAGGTTCAGGTGTACCGCGAAAAAGAACTCTCCCTGAGTCAGATCGTGAGTCAGGACGGGACGATCTCCTTACCCGTCACGGGCGAGGTCCAAGTGTCTGGAAAGACCCGTCAAGAGATCGAAAGCGAGCTTGAGGCGAAGCTCGTGAAGTCGGGCTTGAGCAACCCTCGCGTCTCGATCCTGATCAAGAAGCTGATCTCGGCAAAAGTATCGGTTTATGGAGAGGTGACCAAACCTGGAACCTTTCCTTATGAGGCGGGTATGACGGTCGTTCAAGCGATCACTCAGGCCGACGGTTTTAAGAGAACAGCGCTGCAAGATCGCGTCATGATTATTCATCCAAACGGTGAACGACTTGAGGTCCCGGTTCGACAAATCGGACTCGGTAAGGTGCCGAACGTACCCTTGCTTCCAGGGGATGTGATTTATGTTCCTGAGAGTTATTTCTAGGTCGCGAAGGGCTTGGTCATGAAGGGTATCATTCTCGCAGGGGGCATGGGCACTCGATTGGCCCCGCTCACGCATGTCACCAACAAGCATCTGCTGCCTGTTTATGATCGACCGATGGTGGATTACCCACTTGAGACCCTGATCACAGCGGGGATCGATGAGATCATGATCGTGACCGGTGGAGAGCACGCCGGTGATTTTCTCAAGCTTATGGGTAACGGCGAGCGACTTGGCTTGCGCCACCTCAATTACACCTACCAAAAAGGTCATGGTGGAATTGCAGAGGCGCTTGGTCTTTGCGCGCACTGGGCAGATGGTGATCCGATCTGCGTGATTTTAGGCGATAATCTCTTTGAGTATCAGCTCAGCCCAGGCCTTCGAAGGTTCGCGCAAGACCCCAAAGGTGCGATGGTCTTCTTGAAGACCGTTGACGATCCGGAGCGTTTTGGCGTGGCGACCCTTGATGGCGGCCGGGTGACAAAAATCATTGAAAAACCAAAGAAGCCTGAGAGTAATTGGGCGGTAACTGGCGCGTATTGCTACGACGCTGATGTCTTTGAAATTATTAAGACGCTTAAGCCGAGCGAGCGCGGCGAACTTGAGATTACGGATGTTAATAATGCGTACCTTGAGCGCGGTGAGCTGCAAGCTCATAAGCTGGATGGTTGGTGGACGGACGCAGGAACCTTCGAGAGTCTCTTGCGCGCAGGCAATCTGGTGGCCAAAAGCGGTGCCAACAAACAGCAAGATTAGTTAGTATAGGTTCTATGCGCCAACGATTGATCGATACTTTTGATCCTGGTCATCGAAGCGGAGCGCTTCGCCTAGGTCTGGTCTTCGCAGCGATCATTTTCATCCCGTTTTTGGGTGCCTCTGGGCTGACGTCGCCTTGGGAGGCTCAATACGCCGAAGTGGCGCGCGAGATGACCGCTAACGGAAACTACGTGTACCCAAAATATCGCAATGTGGGCTTCTTCTCGAAGCCTATTTTGACGATGTGGTTGACCAGCCCTGGGCTCAGCATCACGGGCGGCTGGCAAGCTGATGGGATGATCTCGCCATGGACCCCGTTTGCGGTCCGTTTACCCATGGTCTTGTTGTTGCTCTTTGCCTTATTTACGATGTTTTGGTCCGTGGATCGGATCTTCGGGCATCGAGCGGCGCTTGCGTGTGTTGTGGTGGGCGCGACGTCGCCGTTTGTTTTGCTCGCAGGGCGTCAAGCGGTTACCGACATGCCGTTTTTTGCGATGGTCAGCGCCGCTATATTTTCGCTGATGGGATTTTTATTCGCCGAAGAAGAGGCGGGTAACAAAGAGTCGCAAATTGACACCCCTGCGGTTTGGATCTTTGCGGGTTTATTGGGCGTGGTCGCTGAGCTGATCACCGGCCTGGTGGCGCCTTCGCTGCACAGCGGCTGGCGTCTTTTAGTGATCGCAGTGGTCGCGCTGGGCGCAGCTCAGGTTTTGACTCGTTTGGCGTCTTTACAGCTTGAATCAAAAAGTGGTCGCTGGCTGACGGTTCATGGCGACGGCGAGGACCGATTGCCGGTCTGGTTTCTGACGCTAATCGGCGCGATTTTAGGACTTCAGATCTTCTGGTTTTTGACCTGTCCTGAGACGGATCCGATTCTTCCTTTGCGCGGGGTCCAGTTGCCGAGCCGTGTCGCCGTCGTGATCGGCATGTTGGTGCTCGGGGGTGTGTTGTTGCAGCAACTGCGTCACAGAGCTCGTCATGAGCTTCCGCTGTACGCTTTTTATGCATTGGTTGGGCTCGCCACCCTAGCGAAGGGCTTTGGCGGCTTTATGCTGCCCGGCGCCGTTGCGCTGGGGTATATCGTGAGCGCGTGGGACTGGAGCGTGCTCAAGCGCGTTCGGTTGATCACAGGGCCGGCTCTGTCGCTGGTGATCGGCGCGCCTTGGTTCTTGGTTATGTTCGCTTATCCGGGACGTGACGAAGAGCATAAGACCTTCTATTCTCGCTTTGTTGTTCATGACCACCTTCGCCGTATGGGTGGTGGTATCCATGGGGACTCGAGCAAGCGCGGCTTAGGCTTTACCTACCATCTGCGCTATTTGTCCTATGGCTTGTTCCCGTGGATCCTTGCCTTGCCAGCTGCGGTCGCCCGCTTGATGGGCAATCAAAAGGCGCGCCGAGGTAAAGAAGCCGCCGAGATGTTTTTGGTCGTTTGGGCGGTGGTGAGCTTTCTGCTCTTCACCTTGATGTCGACCAAATTTCATCACTACGGCCTCCCGGTCGTTGCGCCAGTGGTTGCGTTGATCGGAATCTGGCTGAGCTCGCTGAGTTTGGATCGCTTCGTCTGGTCGCCGCCCTTAGCCGCCATCACGTTGCTCGTCGGTGTTGCGGTATCGCATGATCTCATCCGCTTTCCTTGGGAGTGGATGGATCTGACGACCTATCATTACATCAACTACAAGCCTCAGGATTACTTCCCGAGCGCCGCAGGTGGTCAATGCGACTTGAGCACAACGTATTGTTGGATCCTCGGGTTGATTCCGGTGACCGTCGATTTCAATTGGCCCGTTTTGGTCGGGGTGACGGTGGTCTTATCGACTGCGTTGGCAGTGATCGCCTCGCTTTATGGTGCATACCGAGCCGGCGGCGGCTTGTTGCAGAGCAAAGCGTGGGTGGTTTCGGGCGTCATTACGGCGCTCTTCGTTGCCCATCTGTACTTCCCTGTGCTCGGTCAGCATTGGACCCACGGGAGTTTAGTGGGGACCTACTTTAAACGACGGCAGCCCGCAGATCCTTTGATCGCCTATCAGATGAATTGGCACGGCGAGACGTTTTATGCGCGCAACCTGGAGTGGCAGATCAACGACTCCAAGCGCTTGCGTCAGATCGTCGATCGTCCTGGAACCGCCTGGGTGCTGGTCGAGCAGTCCCGATTTGACGGGATGAAAAAGACCTTAGGAAACCGCTACAAGGAGCACATCCACATCGCCGACCGCTCCAACGTGAAGTGGTATTTAGTCCGGGTTGACGATCCCTAGCCCTCTAAAGGCGTTGCGGCCCAGGCCCCCCTTGCTTATGGAGCATGGGCTGTAGGCTTTTGGAGTAACTTGATGCGACTGTTGGCTTTGATCTGTTTAGCGTCTCTTTGCGCGTGTTCGAGCAGCACCAACAACCGCTTCACCGAGCACCAAAAGAAGACCACGCCACCGCCGCCCAAAGAAGCACCGAAGAAGGTGATCAAGAAAGAAACTGATTATCACGGGTTGGTTGCGGAAGGCGCTATCCTGGTCGATGTCCGGACACCTACAGAGTTTGCTCGTGGTAGCGTGCCGGGGGCTAAGAATGTCCCCTACGAGAACTTACTTCAAAAACTCGAAGCCTTTGGAACCCATGACCAAACGGTCATTCTCTTTTGCGAGTCGGGGCGACGAGCAGAGTTAGCAAAGGTTATCCTCACCCAGCAGGGCTGGAAAGAGGTTCACAATATGGGAAGTCATAGGGACTGGTAATGAAGAATTTATTGATTGCTTTATCGTGCATGTTGGTACCGTCAGTCGCTTTGGCTGCCGGTGGCGGCATGGAAGCCTATGGCGAACTGATTGCCATCTTTATTTTGCTCGCCGTGGTGGTGTTTGTCATCAGCCGCTTGCCCACCGTGGACGAAGTCAATCATTCGGCGGAGTTTCGTCGCAGGCGCGTGATGAACTGGCTACCGCTTGGCCTGACCTATGCGTTTCTTTATATGGGTCGCTACAACCTCAAGGTCTCTAAGTTTGCCTTTGAGGAGATGCAGGACTCTGCTGGCGGCGCGCTGATGAGTAACGAAGGCTTTGGCGTGATCTTTACCGTCGGGGTTTGGGTCTACGGTTCAGCCTTCCTGCTCAACGGTCCGCTCACCGATAAATTAGGTGGTCGGTTCGCTATTTTGGTCGGCGCCGGTGGTTCAGCCTTTGCCAACTTGCTGATGGGCTTAGCGACTTGGAGCTTAGTTAACCAAGGCCCAATGCACACTGCGATCGGTGAGAACTTCATCACGATTTTCTCGGTGCTTTACGGCGTCAATATGTACTTCCAGAGCTTTGGAGCGGTGGCGGTTGTTAAGTGCAACGCGCCCTGGTTCCACGTGCGAGAGCGTGGCGTATTCGGTGCAATTTTCGGCATCCTCATCTCGCTCGGGATCTATTTCGCGTTCGATCTAGGGTATAAGATTGTCGTTGAGCTAGGGGTCGCTGAGGTCTTCTTTATCCCGACCATTATGCTGGCGATCTTCTGGGTCGCTGACTTCTTCTTGGTGCGTAACTCGCCCGAGGATGCAGGTCTTACAGACTTTGATACCGCCGACGCATCATCGGGCGACGATGGCCCTCAGCTTGGCGCCTTAGAGGTCTTTAAAAAGATGCTCACCAACCCGATCATCATCACCATCGCTTTGGTGGAGTTCTGCAGCGGGTTCATCCGTCAGGCGCCGATGCAGTGGTATCGAACTTTTGCGAAGCAAACCAACGAGGTGCTGCAGCTCAAGGGTGACTTTATTTACGATCACTGGGGCATGTGGCTCTGCGTTGCTGGTATCATGGGCGGCGTCCTCGCCGGCATCATCTCGGATCGTGTTTTCCAGTCCCGTCGAGGTCCGGTCGCCGCAATTCTGTACTTAGGCGTGACGCTAGGTTCCGTGGCTCTTTTGTTTACGTATCAGATCCCAGCGATCGAGATTGGCAGCATTAAGTTGTCGGTGCCGGGTGTGGTGGCGATTTTGATCTCGATGTGTGTGATCGGGGTTCATGGGATGCTCTCAGGTACGGCGTCGATGGATTTCGGCGGTCGAAAGAACGTGGGTATTGCGGTCGGTATTATCGACGGTTTTGTCTACTTGGGCACCGGCGTGATGTCGCTGACCTACGCCTATGTTTTGCCGCAAGAGCAGTTTGATGAAACGGGTAAGTTAATCGGTGAGGTGACCCAACCTGAAAACTGGTCGCCTTGGCCCGTCTCGATGATTATTGTGGGCATTTGCGGCTTTGCTTTGGCGACTCGGGTCTGGAACGCCAAACCGAAGGCTAGAGCGAAGGCTTAGCATCACAAGCTCGAAGACCAGCCGTCTGCCACTTTGGCCGGTCCGGCGCTGCCAGGCCGGCAGTCCAGGTGCCTGCTGGTCGGCTTAGGTTGTTGTAATATCGACCAAAAAAAACGGGCATGAATCCTGCTTTAAACCTCCTCGTACGTAGGAGGACATGCGGGTGGATCGGCTGAAACAGCTCAAACCCTTGGGGACGTTGTTCGGGTTAGCGCTCTGCGCTTATCTCGCAGCGGGGATCGTGACCACGGTGGTCGCCGAATGGCGTCGACCTGTGCCGCCCCTTCCTGAGGTTAAAGCGCCCAAGACCAGCAAGCGCTTTAAACGCCAGGTCAGCGCAATCGCTGACCGGAATCTGGCCGGCACTGCGAAAGAGGTCGTCGAAGAGGTGACCCCTGAGGAGACGGACCCTGGAGAGGAAGCTGCAGACGGTGAGGTGCTCAAGTCGGCTCTCAATGCCCGAGTGGTCGCCACGGTACTCTTTGATCACGAGCCTTGGAATTTCGCTCTCATCGAAGACGGCCTGCGACGTAAGACTTTTATTGGGCACGTGGGCGACGAACTGTTCCCTAAAAACGAGCTCTTCACGGTGGTGGCGATTGAGGAAGATCGCGTCACGATCCGCGAGGGCTCAAGCCCGCGCCTGACCTATCTTGAGAAAGAAGCTGGCAAAGAAGCGGGGTCAACGAGCAGCGCATCTTCAAGCAGCTCGTCGAGCAGCTCACCGGACGGCAAGTCCGAGATCAACAAGCGCATTCTCGCTGGCGTCAAGAAGAAGGGCGAGGGCAAATATGAGGTGTCTCGAGACAGCATCGATACCGTCTTGTCGAACATGAGCGCCTTATCCACTGACGCTCGCGTGGTCCCTGATTTCAAAGGCGGAAAGCAGCGCGGCTTTAAGCTGTTCTCGATCAAAGCCAAGTCGGTCTTCTCGAAGATTGGTTTGAAAAACGGCGACGTCCTCAAAACAGTCAACGGTTACACCCTGTCTAGTCCTGATAAAATCTTAGAGGTCTACGGAAAGCTTAAAGATTCCGAACAGATCTCCATCGAAGTCCTGCGTCGCGGTAAGCCACGCAGCTTCGAGTATTCCATTCGATAAAGAAGAAAGGCCTTGGTTATGCGTACCCTGAGCCTCGTTGCGCTCTCGCTGATCCTGACGACCCCTGCTTTGGCACAAGTTAAGCCAAAGCCCGCCTCCGAACGCTCGAAAAAGCGTCGCGCCAAGCGCGGGAAGTTTGAATTCAAGGAGCAGACCTACAAGCTCCCGAAACTGCTTCAGTTGATGGGCGAGCTCACGCGCAAGAATTTCATCTTGGGCAAGGAACTCAACAACAAAGAGATCACCATTTATTGTCAGAGCCCGGTGACCATTACCGAAGCGTATCGTGTCTTCGTGTCGGCATTAGCGGCGCACAAACTCAGCTTGGTTAAAGTGGGTCGGTTCTATCGCGTGGTCAAAGCTAAGGACGCGGTTAAGGGTCCGTCGCCGACCTTTATTGATGGGCGTATGAATGAGGTGCCGTATGACGAGCGCATGGTCACGGTGCTGCACAAGCTTCGCCACCTTGATGGGGACAACCTCCTTAAAGTGCTCAAGAAGATGGTCAGCTCGTCAGGGAGCGTCCAGATCGTTCCGCCGCGCCTGCTGTTGATCTCGGACTCGGCGATGAATGTTCATCGTTTGATGCGCTTAGTGAAACATCTCGATCAAGCCGGCGCGACGCACCAGATTCATTATTATGAGGCTCGTTTTGCGGACGCAGGCGATCTCGCCGCTAAGCTCGGAGAGGTCTTTACGGTCTTAGGCAAGAAGAAGAAGAAGGCGGGCAGCAAGTCGGAGATTTCGGCACCGAGTGATGTGGTGTTGCAGCAGGTTGTTGCGGACGACCGGACCAATACCTTGATCATTGTCTCAGAGGCTGTCGCTTACGAGCGCGCCGTCCAGCTGCTCGACCGCCTTGATTTACCCACACCAGATGACGAGGGTGCAATTCACGTTCTGCGGCTCGAGAACGCTGATGCCAAAGAGTTGAGTGCCACCTTATCGGGCTTGATCTCTGGCTTGAGCAGCCAACGAAATCGCAAAGGAAAGAGCAAGGCGAAGAAGAAGAAGGCGGCTAGCGGTGTCTCGGCTGACGGTCTGTTTACCGGCGAGGTCAAGGTCAGCGCAGATGAAGCGACCAACTCACTCGTGGTGGTGGCGAGCCGTAATGACCTTCGAGTATTGCAGCGGATCGTGAAGCGACTCGATTACCGACGACCTCAGGTCTTCGTCGAGGCTGCGTTCTTAGAGCTCTCGGTCAAAGAGGGCTCTGACATGGGCGCGAGTATGCACAGCGGTGTGACCGCCGAGGGGACCGACTGGGTTGACGCGTCCGAGAGCCCGTGGGTCGCTGGCGCGCTCGCCGGCGGCGCCGGGATTGTAGGTTCCACGACCGGGCAAGGGCTTCGGTCGATCTCGCCGGTAAGCGCTGCGGGTCTCTTGGGCTTAGTTGGGGCGTTTCAGGGCGTCTCGATTCCTGGGCTTGATGAGGCCTTTGGGGTTAAGTTGCCGACTTTTGGTGTGGTCTTTCAGGCGCTTAAAAGTACTACGGGCGTTGACGTCTTATCGACGCCGCATTTGCTGACCACGGACAACGAAGAAGCCGAGATCACCGTCGGTAAGAATGTACCCTTTGCCTCAAGCATGATGAGCGGATTGGGTAATCTCGCTAGCTTAGCGGGCGCTGCGGGTGGGAGCACGACGTCGGGCCTAGGGGCCTTGGGTGGCTTAGGGCTGCCGTCGATGTCGATTCAGCGACAAGATGTAGCGCTTAAACTCAAGATGACGCCTCACGTGACCAATACCGGTCAGGTGCGCATGGAGCTTGAAGCCGAGATCAGCGAACTTGGAGGGATTGAACCGACGACCAACTCGCCGATCACTACCCAGAGGAAGATTAAGACCGTCGTCGTCGCTGGCGACAGCCAAACGATCGTCATCGGTGGGTTGATGGGCGACCGAAAAACCGACTCCGTGACGAAGATCCCCTTGCTGGGTGATCTGCCTTTACTTGGAGCGCTCTTTCGCTCGAAAAAGACAGAGGTTGATAAGACCAACTTGTTGCTGGTCCTGACCCCTCATATCGTCACCAACGACGAGGACTTCGCACGGATTTTCGAGCGCAAGCTTGAAGAGCGTCGAGAGTACGCTCAGTTCATGAGTGAGCGCGCCAATAAGTTTAGGCCCACGATGAATTGGCAGCGCAAAGTAGGCCCCTTTGGTCGCCTCGATCGCGATCTGAATAGGCACCTTAAAGCCATTGAAAATGGTGGGCAGGGTAGCGAGGCAGAGGAGGTCTTGGGCGCGGACGTCACACCAACCGTGAAAGCCGCTACTGAAGCTGTAAAAAGCGAAGTTCAAGCCGAGTCAGCCGCTGAGCCGGCTGCAACCCAAGCTGAGGCTGAGCCCGCAGGAAAGCTCAAGACGGACAAGCCCGCCAAGGCTGATTCAGCGGCTCCGGCTGAGGCTAAATCGGCGAAAAAGAAGGACTGATCATGCGCATCGGTGAACTTCTGATTCGTGATCACGGTGTCGCCGCCGAGGCGGTCGATGCGGCTCTTGAAGAGCAGCTCGAGCGCGGCGGACTGCTGGGTGAGTTGTTGCTTGGCGCAAAAGCTGTCGACGAGGCGGAGTTAGCAAAAGGTTTGGCGGAGCAAGCCGGATGTGGCTTTCGTTCGCAGATCGACGCCAACGCAATCCCTGATGAGCTGCTCGATCTGATCCCGCTGAGCTTCGCTCGGTCGCGGCAGGTCTTACCGCTTGAGGTGGACGAACAGGGCTCGGTGATCATCGTCTTGGCAGATCCCTACGATCTGTCGGTAGTCAGTGATTTGCAACTGATGGTTCAGCGCCCGCTGGTCACCGAAGTCGCCACGCCCACCTTGATTACCGCCAGCGCCAACAGCGCCTATGATCGCGCCACTCGACTTGCTGAAGACGCCGCTGAGGGACTTGAAGAA
>JBDQPD010000041.1:0-26937 GCA_040260805.1 Myxococcota bacterium
CACATAGGTAAACAACAGCCCAGCGCCCAGATAGGCGAGGAGCAAAGCGGGCGCGCTCGCTGCAGCGAGTTCTAGGAACGCGTCGCCGAGGCCGGAGTCTTCGTGATGGCTCAAGGAGACCATCACCACAGCGGCGGCGAGTAATGAACCGGCTAGATCGAACCATCTCGCCCGCTCAGACTGCTCAACCGGGTGAGCGCGATGTACGACCACGTGCAACAAGGAGCCGGCGAGCCCAGCTTGAAACAAAGCGAGCGCCATCGGCGTGAACCGAGACAGGACCTGGTCACCAAAAGAGAACCCGACAAGAGTTCCGGCCCCCACCATCAACAGCGCGATCACCGCTTGGGGTCTTCGATCGCGCAGCAGCCACCAAACGGTTAACCCCACGGGTAATCGGTGAATGAGCACCGCCCAAGCGAGCTCTTCTCCATGCGCCATGCCCTCTACCGAGGGCGCGACCAGAGCGACACCATCGACCAACGCATGCAAGACTAAAGCGAGCAAACCCAGGAACATGGCGAGCCTTTGAGCCTCACCAGCACGCTCTGAAAACCGTCGCCCAAACCAGCTCGGGAGCAAAAATCCCGCCAGCAGAGCCAAGGCTGCCCAGGCTCCACCATCGTGCAGCGTCTCGGGTAAGAGCGACAAACCAACCAGACCAAGGATCGAGACAAAGATGAACGCATCTAAGCCTTGCCATAGACCTGATCTGCCTGCGCAGACGCGCACAGCGACTGGCCCCAGAGCGAGGGCGATGAGACTAGCGGCGAGAAGTTCCACGCGGCCTAAGTCATCTCAGCATCGGTCGCTTGTTTCAACAAACGGCTCATCCTTTGGGCGAAGGCAGATGGATCCTGAATCGTCGAACCCTCTGTCAGAAGGGCTTGGTCGTAGAGCAGCTCTACCCAATCCTCGAGACCAGCAGGCGCTTTGTCTCGCTCGGCGAGGCTCTGTAAGTTCGCGATCGTCGGATGCGTAGGATTGATCTCAAAGATCCGCTTGGCGTTGGGTACATCCTGCCCGTGGGTCTTGAGCAGACGCTCCATCCTTGCGTTGACCGAGCCCTCCGGCACGACCAAACATACAGGCGAATCTGTCAACCGGTCACTGACTCGAACCGAGCCAATGCGATCACCCAATACGGTCGTAATCCGGCTCTGTAGAGCTTCGAAAGCCTTGCTTTGCTCTTCGCGAAGCGCTTCGCCTTCTTCATCGAGTTTCAACTCGCCAGCGCTCGCATTGCGCAGCGTTTTGCCCTTGTATTCGGTCAAGCTGTCCACGACCCACTCATCGATCGGATCGGTCAGCAAAAGGACCTCATGACCTGCGGAGATTAGACCTTCTACATGGGGGCTCGAAGCTAACGCTGCCGCCGATTCACCGGTGATATAATAGATGGTGTCTTGCCCCTCGACCATGCGCTCCACATAGGCGTCAAGATCCGTGGTTTCATCACCATGCGTCGTTGAAAATAAGGCTAAGCCTGCGATCCGCTCACGATGCTTCCAGCTGTGGTGGATCCCCTCTTTGACCATGGTCCCGCAGGATGCCCAAAACGCAGCATAATCCTCCGGGTTGTCGCTCTTTTGTTTGGCTAAAAGGTCGAGAGACTTCTTCTCAACTTGACCCTTGATTGCGCGGACAACAGCGCTGTCTTGAAGGAGCTCGCGGCTGACGTTCAACGGCAGGTCATCACTTTCGATCACGCCGGAGACAAAACGCAACCATGAGGGCACCAGCGCATCCACCTCGTCCATGATGAAGACGCGTTTGACGTACAAGCGCACGCGGCTCTGCTGCTGTACAAACTGCATCCCGTCCGGTGCTCGCTTGGGCAGATAGATCAAGCCGGTGAACTGCTGTGAGCCCTCGACCTGAAAGTGAGTCCAACCCATCGCTTCGCCAGCCATCGGGTCCAAGTGACCGAAGAAGGCTTGGTACTCCTCATCCTCAATCTCTGACTTGTTTCGGCGCCAGATCGCTTCGGCTTCGTTGATGCGTGACCAGGTCGCTTCGCCACCCTCTTCTTCAGCGGCTTGCTGCATCAAGATCGGGAACGGAACGAACTCGGAGTAATTCTTCACCAGCTGGCGGAGCGTCCATTCGTTGAGGTAACTGTCCATCTCCTCTTTGAGGTGAAGTACAATTGCGGTGCCGCGGGCGGTGACGTCTTTGAGCGGCGTGACGGTCCAGGTCTCATCGGCCGATGAGCTCCACATCCAGCTCTCATCACTCGATGCCGATCGGCTGATCACGTCCACTTGATCAGCCACCAAGAACGCCGAGTAAAACCCGACGCCAAACTGTCCGATCAATTCCGCTTTTTGATCGTCGTCGCCGGCCGAACCCAGACGCTCCAAAAATGCCTTGGTTCCCGAGTGAGCGATGGTTCCGAGTTGTTCAATCAACTCGTCTTTACTCATCCCAATACCGGTGTCGGTGATCGTCAGCGTACGGGCTTCAAGGTCTGCGTCGAGTCGAACCTCTAGGCGCTCGTCATCGCCCATCAAGCCAGCTTCGGTCAGCGACCGAAAGCGAAGCTTCTCCAAGGCATCCGATGCGTTGGAGAGCAGCTCTCGCATAAAGATCTCTTTGTTCGAATAAAGACTGTTGATCACCAGGCGCAGAACCTGACTCACCTCAGCTTGAAACTTTCCAGTGCGCTTGCGGCGCGTCGTAGCTTGATTCGACATATCGTCTCCTTATCCCCTTCAAGAAAGGCGGCCAGAGCGTATCCGCCAGGGTTTAATTGATTTCTTTTCACTAACTGCGGCGGTGGCGGCCAGCGCGAAACGCCATGGAGCGCGCTGATCCTGCAACGAGGCCTTGCCAATCTCGCCACACAAGCCGGCCGCAACGAGTTGCGTCGGCGCTGAACAGGCCGCACACTGCGGGCATGGTCAACTCGACACTTGGCACCACCGCTCTGAGCGGCCTGCGCGCAGCGGGTCAGGTGATGCGTAACAGCGCGCATCAAGTCGCTAACGTGAGCACAGATGGGTTTGAAGCCGGCTCGACGACGCTGAGCGATGCGGCGCCTGGCGTCCGCGCTCAGGAGCAACCTGGTGGTCGAGTTCAAGCCAAGAAAGAACACCACTCGGACGTCAGCCTGGCGCATGAGACCGTCGCTCAAATCACGGCTCAAACGATGTACAGTGCCAATCTAGCGAGCATCAAAACAGAGGATGAAGTGCTCGGTACGGTGATTGACCTGACCCGCTAGCTATCCTCAGCAAGCACCCAGGCAAAGATCAAAGGGGCGACGATCGTTGCGTCGCTCTCGATCACAAACCGCGGCGTCTCGGGTGCCAGCTTGCCCCACGTAATTTTCTCATTAGGGACGGCGCCTGAATACGAGCCGTAAGAGGTTGTCGAATCGGAAATCTGGCAAAAGTACGCCCACAAGGGTTGATCGCGCTCATCAAGGTCTTGGTGCAAAAGCGGCACCACACAGATCGGGAAATCTCCTGCGATTCCTCCGCCGATCTGAAAGAATCCAACCTGCCGACCCTCGAGAGTAGCTTGCCGATACCAATCGATAAGCGCAGCCATCGCTTCGAGCCCACCTTTAACAGCCGAGAGCCCTTTCAAATCGCCAGCCAGATGACGAGCCACGAACATGTTCCCTAGGGTCGAGTCTTCCCAGCCTGGAGTAAAAATCGGCAAGTCCGCTTCAGCGGCGGCCAGTAGCCAAGAGTCGCTTGGGTCCATTTTCGGGCTGAACTCGACACGCTTATTGAGCAGCAAATCGTACATGAACTGGTGCGGAAAGGCAGCGGCTCCCGACACCTCAGCAGCTTGCCAACCTTTAAGGACAGCACCTTCCACCACCCGCATCGCCTCATCCTCTGGGATGCAGGTGTCGGTGACTCGATTGAGCTTCCGGGCGAGCAGGTCTGCCTCGTCCTCCGGCGTGAGGTCTCGATAGTTGGGTAATCGGACATAGTGATGGTGGGCGACGAGGTTAAACAAATCCTCCTCTAAGTTGGCTCCTGTGCAGGTGATCGCTTGAACTTTTCCGGCGCGAATCATCTGCGCCAACGAGCGCCCTAATTCAGCCGTGCTCATGGCACCCGCTAAGGTCACCATCATCGCATCACCTCGTGCGCTCAGCTCAGCCCAGCCTCTGGCCGCATCCACCGTCGCCGCCGCATTAAAGTGGCGGAAATGTTCCGCCATAAAACGACGCACGGCAGCGAGATCTCCAGATTTCATCGACAAGCTCCCATGCAGGTTCAAGCGATGCTGGCGCTAACAAGGGCATGTGAGTCGATCAAGCCCAGCGCCAAATCGACTCGAACCCTTGATAAATACCGTGTCATCGCTTTGCATTTCGAGGCACTGGCCGCTAGACGCTAGAGCGAACCCCGAAGGGCTTTGACGACGTCACAGCCTCAATAGATCGTATTTGGAGGGATTGATGCGCGTCATCCGACCCTTGAGTCTGTTGGTGATGGTGAGCCTTGGCTGTGCCGAGGACAAGGCACCCGAGCCTGTGATCTCACCTCAAAACTTGTGCGTCGATGACGCAACGTTTTTTGCTCAAACTGTCTGGCCTCAGGTCCTACAGAGCAAATGCCTAGGCTGTCACAACGCTCAAGGGATCGCCCGTGAGACCGAGTTCGTCATGATGCCCTCAGCCCAGCCCGGCTACATGGAGGCGAACCAAGAGGTCCTGAGCTATTTGGCGAGCCTTGAGCGCGACGACACCTCGTTCATTTTGCTCAAGCCGACTGAAGCGATCCCGCATGGTGGAGGCTCGGTGCTAGCAGAGGACAGCGTCGAGTATGCGACGTTGGCAGAGTTCGCAGCGAGAGTTCGAGAGCCCGTCGCGTGTGATGTGGAACCAACGAGTGCCGAAGACCCCTTTGAAGGTGTGTCGATGATGAGCTTTCCTCGGACCTTGCGCCGAGCGGCGTTGAGCCTTGGAGGAAGGCTTCCAACAGCGGACGAATATGCGACCGTGGACCGACTCGGGGCGACCGGTGTCGAGATGGTGCTGATGAATCTCATGAAAGAGCGAGGCTTCTCTGAGCGCCTCAAAGAGATGTTCAATGATGTCTTGCTGACAGACCGCTTCTTGGGTGGCAACGATATGCTCGAGCGACTCGATGGTAACCGGTACCCAGCTTACTGGTATGAGAGCACCCCGCTCGACCTCGAAACTGAGGAAGAGCAGGAACGACTCCGGCGTCGGTTCCGACAGTACTCAAACGTAGGCGCCGCACGAGCCGCCCTTGAGCTGGTCGCCTTCGTGGTGGCTGAAGACCGACCCTTCTCCGAAATCCTGACCGCCGACTACATGATGGTGAACCCCTATTCGGCGAGATCGTATGGCGTGGACACAGAACAAGGAGCGTTCCCGGATGGTGCTGACTACAACGACTTTGACCACCAGAACTATTTCCCGGTGTCGCTGCCAGAGGTTCCAAGCTCGGGTATCCTGACCACGACGGCTTGGCTCAACCGGTTCCCGACGACCGATACCAATCGCAACCGCCATCGTGCGTGGATGTTCATGCGGCGGTTCCTCGCGACTGATATCCTCAGACTCGCCGATCGACCTGTTGATCCGACAGGCTCACAGATCTTCAACCCGACGATGAATGACCCGCAGTGTACGGTGTGTCACACGACCCTCGATCCAGTCGCTGGAGCGTTCCAGAACTGGGACCACAATGGCAGATATCGCCCTCGTGAGAACGGCTGGTATGGAGAGATGGTCCCTCCAGCTTTTGAAGAGGAAGCGATCCCCTCGAACGAATGGGGTTCGGCGCTTCCTTGGTTTGCGCAACGTACCGTCACCGACCCTCGATTCCCGCTGGCGATCACGCATTTGATGTTCGAGCTGCTAATCGGCGAGGAGCTGCTGATCCCGCCGCCGGATCCGAACGCGCCAGGCGCTGCGTTGCAGCAAGCCCAGTTCGATCTTCAGACAAAGATCCTTGATGGAGTTCAGCAGCAGTTCGTCACATCGAATATGAACCTCAAGACCCTGTTGGCGAAACTGATCCTGACCCCCTACTTCAGAGGTGAAGCGGTCGATCCAGAGGTCGCCTCGGAAGCAGCAGCGGGACTCGCTGGCAGTCCAAAACTCTTGTCGCCGGAGAGTCTGGATCGCAAACTCAAGGCGGTGACAGGTTTCTCCTGGCAGCCCCGCCTCGCCGGCAGCAATCAGCTGCTGCGAGACTACAAGCTACTCTATGGAGGGATTGACTCGGACGGCGTGACCAAACGACTCACCAAACCCAACGGTTTGATGGCGAATATTGGTCTGCGCATGGCGAATGAAGTCTCGTGCTGGGTCACCGCCAAGGACTTTACCTTGGACCAAGGGCAGCGACGACTCTACCCCCATGTAGAGAGAACCTACGAGCCAGAGACAGCTGATGGGTTCCCCATTCCAGGGGCTCAGCAAAAGATCCGCGAAAACATCCGCTATCTCTTTCGGCGAGTGCTCGACGAGGAGCACCGGCTCGATAGCGCAGAGGTTGATCGGGTGTACGCCATCTTCCACGACACCTGGCGAGAAGGTAAAGACATGCTCGAGCGCAACGAGGTCGTGCCTCACCTGCATTACTACTGCCGCGCGGAGAGAGACTACTTCACTTGGGATGCTCTGCCGGCTGAGCGACGCATCACCTACGATCGAAACTACATCTTGCGGTCTTGGATGGCGGTCTTGACCTACATGCTCGCCGACTACCGCTTTTTACACGAATAAGGAGGCTGCCCATGGATCGTCGTGACTTCATGAAACTCGCCTCGCTAGCAGGCGTATCGCTCGCTACTCCCTTGGGGTTAGGCCGCGCCTTCGCGTCAGACCCTACCCTGGCGAACACCCCCTATGATGGATTGTTCTTTGTGACCATCCACGCAGGCGGAGGATGGGATCCAACCTCCCTGTGCGACCCCAAAGGGCGGGCAAACGAGACCAGCACCGACCCGATGAATATGTATTTCACCGGGGACATTCGGACAGCGGGTAATATCCAATATGCGCCGGTCGACCGGTTCACACCCATCTTTGAAAAATACCACCGACGCTTGGTGGTCTTCAACGGAATCGATACCTCGACAAACGGTCACATGAGCGGAACGCGCCACATCTGGAGCGGCAACCTAGCGGAAGGAACGCCCAGTTTGTCGGCGCTCTTTGCGGGCGCCGTCGCAGCAGGTCGACCGCTGACGTTTATCTCAAACGGGGGCTACGATTACACAGCCGACGTGGTCGCTAGGACGCGCATCAGCAATGTGGGAGCGCTCGCTCGAATCGCATTTCCGAACCGTGTCGATCCGAACGATGCGAGCGCAATGTTTCACAGCCAAGCGACGATGGACCGAATCCAGTCAGCCCGTAAGGCGCGACGAGACGAGGCATTTGAGCATGCGACGCTGCCGAAAGAGAAGAAAGCTCGATCGACGCTCTTTCTAGCCCGTCAAGGAGAGAACGAGCTGCGTCAGCTGACTGCGTTCTTACCTGAGGACTTTGACAACTCGGGGAACCCGCTCAAGAGGCAAGCTCAACTTGCGGTGGCTAGCTACAAAGCGGGTCTTACTGCGAGCGCAAGCCTGACCCATGGCGGGTTTGATACGCACGGCAATCACGACGCCACGCACATCCCCCGATTGGCAAACGTCCTCGAGGGGCTTGATTTCCTCGTTGAAGAAGCGGAGCGCCAAGGGGTCGCAGACAAACTCGTCGTCCTGGTCGGCTCAGATTTCGGCCGAACGCCAGGCTATAATATGAACAACGGGAAAGACCACTGGTCGATTACCAGCTTGATGATGATGGCACCTGGAATTACGGGAAATCGAGTGATTGGGAGCAGCGACGAGAGGCACCGCGGCCACTCGATTGATCCTCAAACGCTGGCTCGGAAAGATGACGGGGTTCGGCTGACGCCAGGCGCTATTCACCAAGCGCTGCGTAGCTATCTTGGAATTGCCGATCATCCGGTAGTGACCCCCTTCCATATCGGCGAACAAAGCCTGCCATTCTTCGGCTAAGGACTTTCCATGGTTCGGGTTGAATCGCTTCATCGTTCGGTGGTTGTCGCACTGACTGTTGCGGCTGGTGTTGGCTGCTCAACGCTGGACGTACCCGCGGGCGGCCTGGCAGACGCAGGCGCTCAAGACGCCTCGGTGTCTGTCGGTTTTTGCGGAGATGGTGTGGTTCAGGATCCAGAGGCTTGTGACCAAGGCAGCAACAACAACGATCGTGAACCGAACAGCTGTCGTACGAACTGCAGCCTACCTCGATGCGGTGACGGTGTAACGGACGAAGGTGAAACCTGCGATGACGCCAACTCGATTGGGGCAGATGGCTGTGCGCCAGGTTGTCGAATCGAAGAAGGCGAGCTTGAAGCCGAGCCCAACGATAACATGCAACAAGCCCAGATGGTCGATACAGACGCCCAAATCCATGGTCGTCTGACGGATGGTGACCAAGACTGCTATCAAGTCACGGTCCCTGATATCGGCAACCTGACCATCGAAGTCGACGATGGAGCGGAGGGTTGCCCAGGGGACACCTATTTACGGATCTACTCAGCCGAATCCGGCGACATGGTGATGCAAGATGACAACAGCGGAGCCGGCTCATGTGCCGCTATTTTACCCAATGAGAACCTCAGCGCTCGCTACCTCGCAGGAGGCGACTACGTCGTCTGCGTTGCGGGTTTCCAGCGCGTCCCGGTGGATGGCTACTCAATCCGTATCAAGGCGCTCGACGACAGCTGCCTAAACGGTCGGTTTGCGATGAACGACGAGGTGGATCTCGACGCAGATGGCGAGGCTGATGCCTGCGACAGCGACGACGATGATGACGGAATCTCTGATGTTAATGACAACTGCCCAAGACACCCTAATGGGTCGCGACCCGAGTTCTTTCGCACCGACTACAATGGGATCGTCCGCAACTGGTTATTGATCGGACCCTATGTCGATGCTGAAGCAACCTGTCAGGTGAGCGTGGAGGACTATTTGCAAGGTGAGCAAGCGGTTCAACCTGAACTTGGTGACACTTATGGGATCAACAGCTGGGAGCGCGCCCAGGCTCCGAGTTCTGGCTACATAAACTGCTCCTCCCTGATCGCCAACCGGGCAGACGTCAACGCCTACGGCGCCCTGTGGGTGTATGCCGAAGAAGCTCAAGACGTCATTTTGCGTGTCGGTACTGATGACGGCGGTAAGGTCTGGTGGGACGGCGAAGAGATCATCGATAATCGTATCTGCCGAGGGTATATCCTCACCGACCACGAGGTGCCTCTAACGATCGAGCCTGGCTTGCATCGATTGCTGGTCAAGGTGCGTAACCGAGGAGGAGCCTGGGGATTCGGTGCGAGCTTTACCACCCCCTCAGGCCGACCGGCACATAGCCTACAGCTCCGACTGACAGGCGCCAGCGAAGGACGAGACAATCAAGGCGACGATGATCGAGATGGAATCGGCAATACCTGCGACAACGACGCCGATAACGATGGGATCGCTGACGATCGAGACAACTGCCCGTACACGCCAAACCCGAATCAATCGGACAGCAACTCAGACGGTATCGGTGACGCCTGCTCTTAGTTGTTGAGCTCGCAGGTGTTGGAGCAGCCGTCTCCATTGCTCTGGTTCCCGTCATCGCACTCTTCGTAACCAACTTGCCCGGGTCCGATGTCTTGACGTCGGACGCCGTCGCCGCAGCGTGAGGGCTGGCAGTTACTCAGACAGCCATCGTTATCAAAGGCGTTGCCATCGTCGCATGCCTCGACGCCAGCCTGAGCGATCCCATCACCGCAACGAGCGACCGTGCAGACGTTGGTGCAGGCGTCAGCAGGCTGGTTGTTGCCATCATCGCATTCTTCAAAGTTTGGATGCGCCGGCTGCAGATCACTGCGCCTAATCCCGTCACCGCAGCGACCGGCGACGCAGTCATTTCGGCACGCATCGGTGTCGACACGGTTACCGTCATCACAAGCCTCATAACCTGCCACACCCAGACCGATATCGTTGCGTTGAACCCCATCACCGCAAGCCGCCGGTGTGCAATCGTTTCGACACGAATCTAGATCGTTGTCATTACCGTCATCACAATCTTCGACTCCGCCCCGTACGACCCCATCGCCGCAGCGAGCGAGCGTGCACGCCGTCGTGCAGCCATCATCATTGCTGGCGTTTCCGTCGTCGCAGGCCTCATAGCCCTGCTGACCTTCGATCCGGTCCACGCGCCGGTTTCCATCACCGCACACTGCAGCTTGGCAGGTGTTGGTGCAGCTATCGCTCTGGTCTTGATTGCCATCATCGCAGACCTCACCGGGATCTACGATGTTGTTCCCGCAGCTCTCGACTCGGCAACCGCTTGAGCAGCCATCACCGTCGTCCATGTTTCCGTCGTCACAAGCCTCGTAGCCGGGCTCTCCGAGCGCCAGGTCCGTGCGTCTTAGACCGTCACCGCAACGAGCCAGAGCGCACCCATTACGGCACGCATCAGAATCGATTTGATTGCCATCATCGCAAGGCTCGCCCGGGTCTTGAACCCCATTACCGCAGCCCTCAAAAGCGCAGCCGACGCTGCAGCCGTCGCCGTTGTTGGCGTTGCCGTCATCGCAAGCTTCATAACCTGGATTTCCAGGCGCTAAATCCTCGCGATGCAATCCATCACCACAGATGGCTCGCCAACATTCGTCCGTGCACGAGTCGGTTGCGACCTGATTACCGTCGTCGCATTCTTCATAGTTCGGCGCACCAAAAGCGATGTCGGTGCGCAGCACGCCGTCACCGCAGCGCGCTCGCCGGCAGTTGGTGCGGCAGACATCATCTTCCCACTGATTTCCATCGTCACACTCTTCATAACCCCACTGCCCATCTTGTCGGTCCTGACGGAAAATACCGTCGCCGCAGCGAGCTGGAATGCAGGTGTTCAGACACCCATCGGTGTTGATTTGATTGCCATCATCACAGAGCTCTGCGTCAGGGTGATCCTGAGCTAAATCATTGCGCACTCGGCCGTCGCCACAACGCGCCACGGTGCAGTCATTGGTGCACGCATCCGCATCGTTTTGATCGCCGTCATCGCAGGCCTCGTGACCCACGTCGCCGACGCCTAAGTCCGCACGAACGATCCCGTCACCGCAGCCAGCGATCATGCACTGATTGGTGCAGGCGTCTTCATGGACTCGATTCCCATCATCGCAGCTCTCGTAACCGAGCTGACCTGGTGGCAAGTCGGCGCGCCGGACCCCATCACCGCAAACCGCTGCGAGACAGTTCGTACGGCAGGCGTCGCCATCGTTGAGGTTGCCATCATCGCAGGCCTCATAATCGACATCGCCTTCACGCAGATCCAAGCGACGCACTCCGTCGCCACAGCGGGCGATCAGGCAGTCGGTTCGGCACGCATCTTGGTCGATCAAGTTGCCGTCGTCACAGGCTTCGTAACCGACCGCACCAACGCCGAGGTCTCGACGCTGAATCCCGTCGCCGCAGCGAGCGCGCTCACAAGCGTTTGTGCACCCATTGGAGTCGCTTCGGTCGCCATCATCGCAGGCTTCGTAGCCCTGCTGACCCGGCTGAAGATCATCGCGTAAAATGCCATCACCGCACGCGGCTACGCGACACAAGTTGGTGCACAAATCATCGTTGATCTCATTGCCATCATCGCATTCTTCGCCGGCATCGATGCGCTCATTACCGCAGACCTCAATACGGCAAAGGCGATCGCAGCCGTCGCCGGCGTTGTCGTTCCCATCATCGCAAGCCTCGACGCCCTCGTGGACCAACCCGTCACCGCAAGCCGCTCGCTCGCACTGATTGGTGCACTCATCCGAGTCCACTTGGTTTCCGTCATCGCAGCTCTCGGTTCCATCACGGCGACCGTTACCGCAGCGCTCCTCTAAACATCGCGAAGAGCATCCATCATCGTCGTCCGTGTTGCCGTCATCACATTCTTCAAAGCCTGGCTCGCCATCGACCACATCGCCGCGCAAGGTGCCATCGCCGCAGACCGCCCACTGGCAAGATATACAGGCGTCGGTATCGACCTCGTTACCGTCGTCACACGCTTCATAACCGGGGTCGCCTTCTTCGGCGTCGAGTCGGCGAATCGCATCTCCACAAAAGGCTAAACGGCAGTTCATGGTGCACCCATCGGTCACCTCTTCGTTGCCGTCATCGCACTCTTCACCTTCTTGAACGATGCCATCACCGCAATCAGGCAGCTGGCAGGTGTTCGTGCAGGCGTCGGTGTCGACGTCGTTGCCATCATCGCAGGCTTCAGCGCCGGCGAGTACCACCCCATCACCGCAGACGTTGAGTGTGCAATCGTTCTTACAGCTGTCCCCGGGCTCCTCGTTCGCGTCGTCGCATTCTTCGGCGCCTTCTTCACCAGCCTCAAGGTCTTGGCGCACGACGCCATCGCCGCAACGCGCAATTCGACAGTTGCTCAAACAGGCGTCTTCATCGACGGTGTTGGCGTCATCGCAGGCTTCATAGCCGGCCTGACCTTCGCTCAGGTCTAAGCGGCGCAAGCCATCACCGCAGGTCGCAACCTGGCAGGTGCTGGTGCAGGCATCCGTATCGATCTCATTGCCGTCGTCACAGCTCTCAGAGCCTACTTCACCCACGCTCAAGTCGGTGCGCAGGACCTTATCGCCGCAGACAGCAACCTGACAGTCGTTGGTGCAGGCGTCCCCTGCTTCCCGGTTGCCGTCATCGCAAGCTTCAAGGTCGTCGACCGATCCATTACCGCACTCGGCTTCGATGTTGCGGACGATCGTTTGACCCTCAGGACAGGCTGAAAGGACCAAGACAAAACTGACCAGAGCGAGTCGATGCATCGCGAACAACCTTTCATGGCGCTGACGACGTTATAGCTCGGATCGCTTGCCACGAACACCACAGACCCGTACCGACACCTCATGAGTCAGCGTCTCGATCAACAAATTGAATTTATTCTGGAGATGGACCGGCTCAAATCGGTCCTTCGGCAGAACAAAACGCCGAGCGCCCAACGGCGAGAAAACACAGCTGAGCACAGCTGGCACCTGGCGATCATGGGCTTGGTGTTAGAGGACCAAAGCCCGGCGCCGGTGGATCGAGCGAAGGTGTTGTGCATGCTCCTTTTGCATGACGTGGTCGAGATCGATGCGGGCGACACCTTCGCATATGACGACCAAGGTCATGAGGACAAAGCGTTGCGAGAACAAGCCGCAGCCGACCGGCTGTTTGGCATTCTACCCACCGATCAAACCGATGAACTGCGCTCCATCTGGGATGAATTCGAGGCAGGTCAAAGCGATGAAGCCCGACTCGCTCGAGCGCTTGATCGACTGCAACCGATCTTACTCAATCACCGTTGCGGTGCCGAGAGCTCTTGGGCTCGCCACGGCATCAGCAAGGCGCAAGTTCTAGCGCGCAACGTCGAGGTTAAAAGCTTGAGCCCTGCACTATGGGGGTTGCTCAATAGGTGCTGTGATGAGGCGGTTCAAGCGGGTCACCTCAAGAGCTAGGGCGAAAACGCCTCTAGAAAAATCTCACTCTTCGTCGAGGCTCCTTGCGAGTTGCGCACGTCCACCCAAGCCAGGACAAACTGACCTTGATGGTAGACCATCGACGGGCTGCTGTTTCCGAGAAAGACTCTTGGATGCTTGAGCACTTTAGGCTCGGCTAAGCGAAAGTCCGAGCTCAACGGTGCGACCATCAAGCGGAGGAGTTCAGCCTCATCACCTGCCCTCAACCGGAGGTCTTGCCAGAGCATGTAGGCGTAGCCATTCGGATCTTCAGTCAACTCAAATTCGGTTCGATCAAGCGGCTCATCGGTCAAAATCAAGGGGCGCCACCGGCTGGGGGGGGCATCGATCACCGCCCGGTTGCCATGCAGTCTGTACGGCGGGTTTGGCTCGGCGCTCTCGAGATCCGTCGTGGTCCATAAAGCCACAATATCATCGCCGACACCCTGCACAACGACCTCTTGGTCGTAGCTAAAGCTCAATCCACTCGTGAGCATCTCAGTCACTAACACAGCGCCTGAACGATCAACGATGGTCACATGGTTTCGCTGGATATACATTTCGAGTCGCTGATCATACAGCTGACGCTTAAAGCCGATCACGCTGTGCATCTGATGAGCGGCAATGCTCAGCGTCATATGAGGGAGAAAACCACCGACTGGGGTGCCGTCGCCAGCGCCTGCAATACGAGTCGGTGGGGTGAGCACGCCAGCGCCTGAAAAACGGACAAAGCGGAGCTGCTCTTTAGCTGGGGAATCACTTCGGGTGACCGCCACGAACGCGTCCCCATCGTAAGCGATCCCACCGCCAGCGCGTGCCGTCTCATCGCCTTGCTCAATCCGCTCAGGAGCGAGCACCGTGCGCCCTTCAAGGTCGACCACCATAATTTGATTATGACGCTGGTCTTGAGCATCGAGCGTTTGCATCAAGATCCCGAGGTGGTCTCGTCCATCATAAAGCACCTCCGCTCGCGCAACCGTCAAAGCCTGATCGGTCAAAGCAATGGGTTCTCCAACCGGCTCAAGCGCAGAATTCAGCGCCTGCCAATAGACTCGACGCTGCTGCTGCCGGCGATCCGTCCAGCTGATCGCAAGCTGTCCTTGAACATGATGCAACATGGGACTCAGGGCGGTGTTTACGGATTCAAAGTCGGTATGCCGAACGCCCTGGCGTCCAATCCGTAACATGCGCTGACTCGACGCGACGACAAGACCGGAGCCCGCGCCTGTCGCTTCTAGGGTATAATCTCCATCAGGTAACGAGACGACCTCGAGGCTTACGACAAAACGCCCCCCGCCCTCATCGCGTCCAACAAAGACTTCGCTCAATCCTTCCATCGTGACCTTCGCCTCAGACACTCCGGCGGTGCTGCGCAAGATCACCTCGACCTGCGGATTGAGCTCCGGGTTGAGTCGCAGAAGCGATTCTTGAGCGAAAAATACGGCAGCTGGCGTGGGAGCAGGCTCTGGATTGACCGAGCTGTGCTGGAGACATGCAGCGCAAAACAGCGCGATCAACCCCGACCACGCACGCACGATCAACGCGCCTTGATCATGTTCATACCGCCAGGATAAGCATAGCTGACGTTGTCATCGTAGGCGTGCACCATCAGGCCAAAATTATCGTCGAGCATATCGACGACCTGATGAGGGCCCGACGGCATTCGCACCACGCTGCGGTACCAGTTCGATTCGCCAATTTGGGTAGGTCCCTCCAGCAAATACATGCCGCGATTTGGGTTGCCCATCTCACCTTGATTCACACCGATTCCATCGATCTGCATGATCGCGCCAGCCTGGTGAATCAATACCGCGTAGGAGAGTTCGTAGGTGTCGGCCATCAAGAAGCTGTACTGGGAGCGGTACTGGGCGACCGGCGGAATAGCGGTCATCGCCGGGTCCCCCGAATTGGGGAGCGGCGCAAACATACTGCCACCGGCCGTCAGCGCGCTGGTCACGGTTTGGGTCACCGCAATCGGACCATTGCCGCGCAGATGAAAGTCCGACCGAGTACCAAACTCGCACCACTCGCCAGCGTTGAGCTCGGGTACCCGACCCATGTGGCGACAATCCGGTAGGCTCTGAGCGACTGGACCTGCATTGGCGATGTCCTGCAAAGGCGGATCGAAATTGAGTTGCGTTCCATCCCGCTGGGCTTGAATCCGATAATAGTTCATCTCGCGTGTGTCGCGACCCCGCCAAACGGTACGCGCCGCCACGTATTCATCGCGCCAGGTCTCCACGGGCATATTGAGACTCTCGATGTGATCGCAAGCCATCACGCCATGAGGGAGATAGGTGCAGGTGTGCCCACCAAAGACTGCGACCTCTTGGTCTGATCGAATGTGCACACCCGTCAGGTCGGCGTTCGCTAGATTCACTCCGTCGGGTTCGGTGATCAACGTCAGCACGTCATAAGGCCGCAGTTGAGCGTGCAAGATGCCATTATTGTCGAGGGTCATCCCGTTCGGGAGCTGGACCGCCTTGTTGCTCAGATCGATCTGAACACGGGCTTCGCGATCGCTTGCGACGATCGACACGAAGCCCGGTAAGCTCTCGTAGACCTCACCCTGTAATGGAATCTGCCAGGTGTACTCAAAATGTGGGCTTGAGACCGCATAGTACTCCTCACCCAGTGAGCCCGCAGGGATCAGAATCGAAGCGTCTGCGGTGTAGCTGTGACTGCAGCAGATCGGCTGAAACTGGTAAGCGGTCACGGGCACGGTCGTGTCGACTCGGTAGGCAAGCGCCCGGAGCTCCGAGCGGAACTCAGCGGCTCGGCCCTGAACTACAGGAGCGGTACCCGCCGAATTGTTGGGCAGGATCAAGCTGACCATACCGCCGGCAGGAATCTCGACACCGTCAAGCGCTCCATTCAGATTCGTTCGGCGACCGTTTGCGTCGACTTTAAACGAGTTGACCGTCGCTCTTTGAACCCCACCGAGTCCGCTGGTGTAAGTGACCTCGGTGCTGGCGACCATTTCAACGACTTGGTCGCCGGAGCGGGTCACGGTCACCCGCCCAGGCACTTCGCTCGGGTTGGCTAAGACGACCGCAAAGGGGTGCGTATCTTGGCGCACATTGACCTCGCCGATTTGGGGTAAATCCACGGCGAAGAATCGACAGCCATCGTACGAAACCATCCCCCGAGCTTCATCGCAGGGATCCACGCAGTAACCGCGTGAACACCGATTACCTTCAGGGCAAGGCTCGCCCGCATCCCAACCCGTACCGTCCTCGTTGCAGATGCCTCGAGTGGTGGCGTCAAAACAGCCCAGATCCTCGTCAACACAGATCTGTTCCAAACACGCTCCGTCTTGGCAGGTCAGCCCGTCGCCACAGTCGATGACTTGCCAGGCGCTGCCTAAGCCATCGCATTGTTCCATCTGATTCGGAGCACCCTCGATGCAGCGCGTGGTGTTCGCCTCACATAACGGTTGCTCACAGCGACCTTGCTGGCAGCGATCCTCGCCTTCACATGGCGCCTCATTCCAGCCCGAACCGTCCCCCGCACAGATCTCACGAACGCCGTTGGTGTTGCAGCGGCTGCTTCCCGGCTCGCAGGCGCGTGCCACGCACGCGCCCCCGTCGCAGACCTCGTTCTCAGGGCACGGGTCCTCGGTAAAGCTCAGACCATCGACGCACTGTTCGCGCAGCGTCCCTTGACAGCGTCGCTCACCCACCACGCAAGCCTGGGCGCGGCAGGCGTCTTCAGCGCAGATCTCACCCTGATTGCAGGGTAGGCTCACCCAAGTCCCAGCGACGCAGCGAGCTTCATTGCTGGTGTCTTCGCAGACCTGATCACCGTCGACACAAGTACCGGTGGTTCCCGCATCAACGGTGACGTTGTCGCCAGGGCTATCCGAATCTCCGCATGCGGAGAACGCGATCAAAGCACACCCGATCCATAGACTTCGCATCAAAGGCCCCCAGGGTTCGACAGAGGGCTAAGGACTAACTGGTTTGAGGTCTGATGACCACCCGTGGTGCAGATTAGTTCCCCGCTTTCGCCAGGTGCTTATCGACGATCTGAACGAAGTTATTGTAAGGAAGTGCGCCCCCAATATGCTCATCATTGATGAAGTAATTCGGAGTAAATCGAACACCCATTCGCGCCGCTTCGGACATGTCATCAGCGACCTGCTGGCGGACCAAGACACTCGTCATATCGTCCATCAACAGATCCAAATCCAGACCCAGCTCCAAAGCCAGCCCTAAAATCGCATCCACGCCGCCGCTCTTCACGTCTTTTTGGCGCTCATACAGAAGCTTATGCATCGACCAGAACTTGCCTTGGCGCCCCGCCGCTAGCACCGCTCGTGCCGAGGCGTCGGCATATCGATGCATCTTCAAAGGGAGGTTTTTGAACACAATGCGCAAGTTGTCCTCGCCATACTTAGTCTTGAGCTGGCGCAACGCCGCTGCCCCTCTTTTGCAATAAGGACACAAGAAATCGCCGAACTCCACGATGGTCACCTTGGCGTCGGGTTTACCCCACGAGGGATCGTTATCGGTGATCCGCACTTTGTTTTCGCCAAAGCGCGCCTCACCTTCCTTCTTTTGCTCCAAGGTACCGGTGTCAACGCCTTCAAGGTCAAAGGGCTCAGTTTTGAGTAGAGCCTTCAAGCCGCCCGCTTCTTGCCCTGCTTTGAGCTCTTGATCGATCAAGGTCGCGAGCGCGGCGGCGGGCGTGGTGCCCGGGACCTGAACGCCGTTGAGGTAAAAGGTCGGTCGCCGATTAAGTCCTAACGCATCAGCCTGCTTGCCATCGTTCTCCACCGCTTGGAGCGTGGCGGCGTCAGCCATCGCCGAACGATAAGCCGTGTCATCGACCCCGAGCGAGCCCGCCCATGCCGAAAAATCGACGTAGCCGAGACCGTCATTGCGCCCAAAAGCGAGCTGCCGAAACACCGCTAGCTTGCCCAGCTTCGCCGCCGCTTCTGCTGCAACAGCAGAGGATTTGCTGGTGTGGTTTTCTGTGTTCACGAAGTGTCGATAAGCCACCGTCAGCTGCTCAGGGTACTGACCCAGCAAGGTGTCAACGACGCGTCCTGCGGTTGCCGCAAAGGGCGACGCAAAATCACCAAAGACCACCAGCTGAGCCTGCGGTGCCTTGGCGCCTCGGCTGCGGTGGTCAGCGGTCACACCCAAGTCAACGCGCTGGCCCTCGTTAGCGACGACCACCGCGCTCGGGCTAGCGGCTGCACCGGATGACTCTGAGGACAGCGCCATCTGAACCCCACCAGCGACCACCGCCGCAAGCGCTGCGACGCCCATCAAGGGCAACAATGCGATCGAATCATTCTTTTGATCTTGAGTCATCGAATCAACCCCCATCCTTGCAACATCTAAAGCCAGTAGAAACGGCTGCGTATCCTTTGCCCCAGACATCGCTGTATTCGTAACAGCGCGCTTTGTCGGCTTTCGAGTCAAAGGCGCCACCCATCAAAATTTGGCGCCCTTTCGCATCCACGACCCATTCGGCGACGTTGCCGGTCATGTCGTAGACTCCATCCGCGCTGACACAGCCAGGGTGCTGCCCGGTATAGACTGGCCGATACCCATGGTGCGCGTGCTTGTCCCAACACCGATCAATGCGATGAATGGGTCCATAAGGGTACAGACTCCCTTCCATCTTGTCGTCAGCGTAGCGCTTGTCGCCGTCGTCATCTTGAGCGAGCGCTCCTTGGCAAGCGGTTAGCCACTCGCGTTCAGTGCACAGACGCTTACCGGCTGCTTCGCAGGCATCCTTGGCAGCGTACCAGCTCATGGCGATCCCCGGAACGGCTTTGACGACTGAAACCGCCTTACCCGTTTCATCCAAGCTACCCTCAAAACTATCGATACTAAACTTGAGCTCACCATAAGCGATGGAGCGCATCGCTGGAACGTCAGCAGCGAGCGGCTTGATGGCTTGCTCGGCGGGCTTGAAAGCCTGGGCTCGATAAGCCGCCTCCTCAGCGTTAGCGCCGAGCTTTTCTTCAATCACTTTAGCCATCGACTCCGCTGAGCTCCCCGCCCGATAAAGCTCGCCGTTGACGAAAATCCGAGGGGTACCTCGCACATCGAGTGACTTACCCAACTTGGCGTCTTCAAGAACCTTTGCTTTACCCTTCTTCGAGCTCATGCAGCTCTTGTACTTCGCCATATCAAGACCGATTTCTTTGGCGTAAATCTCAAGGTCTTTGCGCCCAAGACTGTGTTGGTTCTTGAACGCCATGTCTGCGAAGGACCAGAACTTACCCTGGTTCTTGGCACACTCCGAGGCGTAAGCCGAGCGGCAGGCGTTGCCGTGCTTGTTGTACTTAACCCCGGGGTTGCACCATGTGCTCATCGGGAAGTGCTTGAAGACGAAGAGCACGCGATCACCATACGCCGCATACAAACGCTCAAATTGCCCCGCTGCGCGTTTGCAGTAGGCACACTCTAAGTCAGCAAACTCGACCACGGTGACCTGAGCGTTTGGGTTGCCACGCCAAGCATCAGCAGGCCCTACCTTGATCGCAGCCTTCTTCTTCTTTTCAGTCGTCGCTGGGATCGAGCGCGCTTTGAGCACACCTTCTTCCGCATCACCGCTGCCTTCTTTGACCTTCTTATCGAGGTTCTTTGGGGCGCTCCCCATCAAGCTCATGTGGTAGGCTTGTTGCCCGCCAATTGCGAGCAAGGTGGCGATAAACAAATGACCGGCGGTCTGTCCCAGCATGGATCGAGGGATCGGCCCCATGCGCAGGGCTCCGCCAAGCAGCGGCAAAATCAAAAGCGCTAGGTTGGCTGCGTACAAGCGCATGCACCACAGACAGACAAAGCCGATCTGAGTTTTTGAAACGTAGAACAAGAACCCGCTGTAAACAGTCGCCCCAGCGCCCAAAACAGCAATCAACCCGAGCGTTCGAGCCTGACCACGTAAGCCCAAGAAGGCTAACCAGGCGACCAGAGCATAAAGTCCAGCACCCCAAGTCGCGATCGGAACACCCAAGAACTCAGAGTACTCAGAGGTGTTGACGACGTTGCAGTTGACCGCTTTGTCGGCGGTACAACCCACCAACTCACCCGGCGCATTGCCGTAGGCTTGAACCTCGTGGTGCCAGGTCATCAATCCGCCGACACCCACGCCAAACAAAGCGACGATGATCAGCGCCGTGTGCACCCAGCCCGGAGGATTAAACTGCGCTTCAGCGGTCGTTTCCTGATTTTCTTGATCGGTCATTTCATTGCCCTCAACGCATTCTCGAGCTGCGTCAGCCCATCACGTTTGTTGAATCCAACCTTGCGAAACTTAACGGTCCCTTTGCGGTCCACGATGTACGACGTGGGCATACTCGCCACGTCGTATTGGGCCAGGGCTTTGTTCTCGGGATCAAAGGCGACCGGTAATTTGAGCTTGAGTCGCTCCATAAAGCGACGACCCGCTGACGAGTTCCGATCGACATTGACGGCGATAAACTTAACTTTTGGATAGCGTTTCGCCAGCCCAACCAGTTGGGGTAACTCATCCTGGCACGGGCCACACCAGCTCGCCCAGAAAGCTATGACAACAGGCTTTCCACGTTGTTTGCTTAGAATAAACTTTCCACCTTTATTATCCTTGAGTTCAAAGTCAGGCGCAGTGCGCCCGAGCAAGGTTTTGTGATCCAAAGGGATCATCTCAGGGAGTGGTGTCGTCGACGCTATCAACAAGCTCAGAAAGAGCATCTGCTCTTCTCCTTTGTACTCGAAATCAATGGTTCGCTATCAAAGCAACGCAGTTGGTTCAATATTCCGTATGCACCTCTACTTTTTATCTGCCCTACGGCAATGGGCATGGTAGCAACAAATCCGGGAGATTCTGTTCATGGCTTCAACCGGCCTTTTGCGGCCACATCAGTCGCGCATCTCGCTTTTGCAGCGAGTACTCGATGCCGGTTTAATTCTGGGTACGCTCTACATTGCCACCTTACTGCCTCGAGTCGATCTCGCTCAAGAGGCCGTGCGCGACGCGTACACGATGGTGGGCTTGCTCGGCGTCGTGACTTTCACCTTTGTCGCAGAAATGAGTCGGCTCTACGCATCCTGGCGTGGCAGCACGATCAGCGCCGAGATCCTGCGAGCCATCTGGTGTTGGGCGTTGGCGACCCTGACCCTCTTGGTCATCGGGTTTGCGACGAAAACCTCGGTTGGGTATTCACGCGTCGCCATAGCGCTTTGGTGCACTGCGACCCCAGTGGGACTGAGTCTGGTCCGAATTGCGGTTCGACAAGCGCTCAGGGCTGCCCGTGATCGTGGCTACAATAAGCGCATTGGAGCCATCGTCGGTTCGGGGCCGCTCGCCCAACAGATCAGCAAGACCTTGCTCGATAACGCGTCATTCGGAATCGAAAATCGAGGATTTTTCGACGACGAAGGCGAGCAGTTGACGGGCAGCCTCGATGAGTTGATTGAGCTGTGTGCCCAAGGCAAAGTCGATGTGGTGTACATGGCGCTTCCGCTCGAGCGCAGCCGACAGATTCGCGAGCTGACGGGACGCCTACAGAACTCGACGGCTTCGATCTACCTGGTCCCTGACCTGTTGGTCTTTGACCTCATGCAAGCCCGGGTACAACACCTCGGTGACGTTCCCGTTATCTCGATTCTTGAGAGCCCCTTTCTCGGTATCGATGGGTCGGTCAAACGTCTCGAAGACGTTATCCTGGGCAGTCTTATTTTGTTGCTGATCAGTATTCCTATGCTGTTCATCGCGCTGGCCGTTAAACTCACCTCATCGGGACCGATCTTCTTCAAACAAAGACGCTATGGTCTAAACGGAAAAGAGATCTCGGTCTGGAAATTTCGATCCATGTCCGTCTTAGAAGATGGCGATCAGGTCAAACAAGCGACAAAGGGTGATGTGCGAATTACTCCGCTCGGCGCATTTTTGCGCAAGACCTCACTCGATGAACTGCCGCAGTTTATCAATGTCATCCAAGGTCAAATGTCGATCGTTGGGCCTCGCCCTCATGCGGTCGCTCACAACGAACAATACCGGCAAATCATCGGCGATTATATGCTGCGTCATAAGGTTAAGCCCGGCATCACGGGCTGGGCTCAAATCAACGGCTGGCGTGGCGAAACCGATACCCTTGAGAAGATGGAAAAGCGTGTAGAGTTTGACCTGTACTACATTCGCAACTGGTCGCTGTACTTGGATCTAAAGATCGTATTTCTAACGGTCTTTAGAGGATTCAACGACAGCAACGCCTATTGACGCCCTGGTCAAAACTGGAAGTAGATAAACTCGACGCGTCCTAGGTTTCCGAAGAACACGATGGCGTAGAGGCCCGTGACGTATACGAACCACCGAAACGGGCGACGAGACCAGAGGCTATAAGCCCAGGGCGTCTGCGTCTCCTCGATCCAGTCAATGCTCAAAAGAACAGCGATCGTCGCAAGTAAGATGAGCATCCCCACCCGTCCAAGACCGAGTTCCCAAAGAACGCTTGGCTCAGCTTGAGCCCATCGCGCTAGCTGTTCAAAGACCAGCGCAGCGTCAGCAAAATTGGGTGAGCGAAACAAAACGTAACCGGCTAAAACTGCCCCAATCACCCACACATGGCGCAGGCCATACCAGACGTAATACGACCAACGACCCAAACGAGTCAGCAGGGGCTCACGAAATCGAGACAGCCAGGTCTCAGCGATCAAACAAAGGGCGTGCAACGCACCCCACAAGACAAAGGTCCAAGCCGCACCATGCCACAAGCCGCTCAACAAAAATACGACCATGATGTTGAGCTGTGTCCGCCATCTCGAACCTCGACTCCCACCCATTGGAATGTAGACGTAGTCACGAAACCAACTCACGAGGGTGATGTGACGCCGCCGCCAATAGTTGCGCAAAGAAGAGGCAAAAAACGGACGCCGGAAATTCTCACTGAGGTGGACCCCCATGACGCGAGCGCTGCCGATAGCGATGTCTGAGTAGGCAGAGAAATCGCAGTAAATCTGAAGCGCAAACAAGACGGTCGCGAAGAGTACGAACGCGCCAGCATAGTCCGCGGGCTGTGCGTAGACCGTGCTCACGACCACCGCGGCGTTGTCGGCGATCACAATCTTTTTAAACGCACCCCACAGCATTCGCTGCAGCCCAGACCGGATGCCCTCAAAGTCTGCAAGCTTTGACGCTCGCAGTTGAGGGATCAAGAGGTTGGCTCGCTCGATAGGTCCAGCGATGAGCTGAGGGAAAAATGACACATAGATCGCAAAGTAACCAAAGTGGCGCTCAGGCGATTTGACCCCTCGATACACGTCGAAGGTATAACTCATCGACTGAAAAGTATAAAATGAGATGCCTACAGGCAGCAGCAGACCAAGCGTTGTTGAGTCGATATTCCAACCTACGAAGTCACCAACCCATGCGAGGCTACCGCCAAAGAAATCGGCATATTTGAAGCCGATGAGCATGCCCAGATTGGCGCTGATACTTGCGCCAACCAGAAGTTTTCGGCGCCACGGGATTTTGGCTTCAGCAAGCTTTATACCGACCCAATAATCAACCAGAGTAGAGGCTAAAAGCAGCACACCGTACTCGGGCTTCCATGACATATAAAATGCATAACTAGCAGCGAGTAACGGGACCCATCGCCAACGCGTTGGCGTGCTAAAATACGCAAGACAGACCGCCGCGTAAAAGATCAGAAACTGAAACGTATTAAACAGCATCAGCTCATCACTGCACGTTCATGTTGCTCAGCAGTTCGGGCTGCAACAAAGCCCACAGACGCTGAGTATAGAGTGAAGCACCTGCTCGGTTCAGGTGCGCCGGGTCCGAAAAATAACGGTTGGAAAAGCGCCAGTAATCAGGACCAAGGACCTCGACCGATGACCCCTCAAAGGCAGCGTCCAACTTGGGTTTTTCCGGCGCCTTTGCGTAGCGATTTTGCCGGATCGGAACAGGCACGAAAAGCACCCTGAACCCGAACTGGCGTTGCATCGCCTGAAGCTTTAAAAACTCCGGACCGGTCGCGCCACAATCGCGAGCTCCTTGCTGCTCCGGCTGATCCTTCAAGGACCGGAAATCGTTGGGTAGCTGGTGCATCGGATAGATGCTTTGATCTGCGATGAAATGATAACCACGATAACGCCTCAGGTCTTGGATCTGGCGCCGGGAATCATCAAGGAATTGTCCCGCCCCACCAGCCGACCAAGACCGAGCGCTGAACTCGATCACGTTGCGAGCCAATCGACGAAACGGAAACAAGGATTCGATGATCTGAAGATCACGCTCTGTCTGGCTCTCGAGGCTCGCAGATGAGCGCAAACACTGGGTCAAAACCACATGAGTCGGTATCGTTCGCTGAGCGACCATCCGCTCGAGATTCGATACGACGTAACGCGCATGATTCGGGAGCCCAAAATTAATCGACTCAACCCGTCCGCTGCTGAGCTGGTCAAACGTTTCTGGGATAAAACCTGCGAGGACTTTACTCGATCCAAAGACCACCACTCGCACAGCGGTGTCTTTGGAGAAAATAGACTCTGTTTTAAGCCAACTTAATTTTTCATCAAGAACCTGTTGATGGCCTGGTTTTAGCTCAGGAAAACTTGACCACGCCCCAACAAAGACCAACCAAACCAACGCAAAAACACCTGCAAACTTGAGCAGATGCTTCAAGGGATTAGGCGCTTGGCGGTTCGAAACTGAGTCGTGGTGGGGTTTCATCTGATCGACTTGGAGTTCGCTAGGTTGTGCCTCAAGGGAGTCAGGAGCAAAACACCACAGGAGCCGGTGTCGTCACATAACACGAAAAAAGAGATGAACGGACGCTGACGCGCCCGTTCAAACCGACAGCCTGTGGCTGTGGATACTAATCAGGCTTGATGATGCCCGCGTCGATCAACTTACCGACCTCAAGGAACGCTTTCGCCGAGGTCGAAAATCGATCCACCTCGCTCTGGCTGTAGCCGTTCCGGTTGACGTCTTTGTTCTTCAGCAATCGTTGCCCAGCAACCTCGACTGCGCGGTCGATATCAGATGGCGTCACACGCGCACCGGACTCATGATCACGAGCGTCAATGAAGTTGAAGAAATAACTCGCAGCCAAGGCTTCGGTCCCACGCCCCTCACGGTACAGATTTCCGATCAAGGCTTCACGGTCGTCACGCGAGGTGATCTTGTCGTCACCAGCAGCCCCCTTGAGCATCTGAGCGGTGTGCTGCAAGCCCGCCTCAGGAACACGATGAGCGATTCGACCGCCGCCCTCATCCGAGTCGGCTCGAAGCTTTAATCCGATCTCAACCAGAGCGCGGCCAGTCGCCGGCATGGTTTTCAATTCGGCTTGAGAGTATCCGTTGCGGTTGACGTCAGCGCTCTCGAGCAGTTCGCTTTCTACAAAGCCACGCGCCTGGTCCAGATCAGACCCGGTGACTCGAGCGCCAGGGGCGTCTTCAAACTTGTCCACCATCCGGAAGACTTTGCCCGCCGCATACGCTTCGGTGCCGCGTCCATCTTTGCGTAACGTTTTACCGAGCTTTTCAGCATCATCACGAGAAATCACACCGTCTTTACCAGCGCTCTCTTTGAGCATTTTGGTGACGTGTTCAAAACCTTCGAGAGGTACATTATGACCGATTCGGCTCATGGTGGTTCTCCTTTTCAAATCGCATTGCATTGTCGGCGCAACAGTATGGTCGGTTGTGGCCGATCGGACAACTAACCGACATTTTTCACGAATTCTTTTGGCCCCTGGTCGCCTACTGGGCCGCATTCTGCTAAAGTTTGCTGCGGCAAATCTCGTGTTTTTGATCCTGTATCGGACGTTTGTCTTAGAAGCTTACCCGTAGGGTAGGTCTAAAAGCCGCCTGACTTTGGAGAGTCATCATGAACTATCGTTTGTTGATCGGTCTTGTGATTGCCTTTGCGGGGACAGCTTGCGGACCCCCAGTTCAGCCCGTCGGATCAGGAGGAGGTTTGCTTTGCGAAGTCGAAGCAGACTGCCTCGGTGCCCAAACCTGCATCTTGAGCAGCGGTGAATGTCGTGATCTCCAGCCGGGTGAGTGCCGGCGCGACGACGCAAACCTTTGCGCTTGTGAGCTGAACTCACATTGCCCAGACGGATTGATCTGCGGCGGCTCAGGGCTTTGTGAAAACGAAGGCGGCGGCAACAATGGCGGCGGCAACAACGGTGGCGGCGCTAACGATGCAGGGCCGGGTGGCAACGGTAACGACGCCGGAAGCGGTACCTCGGGCGACTGCGAGCGAAACACTGATTGTTCGATCGACGAATTTTGCCACCCCACAGCGCGTGAATGCAGAGCCCTGCCAGAGGGTACCTGTCGTGAAAACTCCCAGTGCACGAGCAACCAGTGCGTGATCCCAGACGGTCGCGAGCTTGGTCGCTGCGAAGGCGGCGCAGGTGAGTGCACCGAAGACACTGACTGCGGCGAAGGCGAGATGTGCGATGAAGGCACCTGCGTCGGTGGCGGCG
>JBDQPD010000197.1:0-2731 GCA_040260805.1 Myxococcota bacterium
CACCAGGAACATCGACCCAACGAGCTGTGTGTATTCGGTCTCCTCGACGCCGAGATAGGTCGTGAGCCATCGATCAAGGCGAGGTACTCCATCGTGCTCCGGCAGTGCTTCGATGAGTTCACCGGGGCGACCTTTATCATTCGTGAGGTGCCTGGTCAGGCGGGGCGATCGTCCCGAGGGTTTCCGCGTAAATTAGAAACGCACGACGAGCTGGCGCTCGGTATGTATCTAGAGCGCTTGAGCGGCGGCTCCTCACCTCGCGATATATTGGTTCGTCATGCGGTCGAGGTGGCGGCGCGTGAGAATCGTTTCAACGCGCTTCAGGATGCCCTCGAAGCACTCCCGGAGCATGATGGAGTACCTCGCCTTGATCGATGGCTCACGACCTATCTCGGCGTCGAGGAGACCGAATACACTCAGCTCGTTGGGTCGATGTTCCTCGTGCAAGCGATGGCGCGTGCGTTCGAGCCAGGCTGTAAGGCGGATTACGTCTTGATCCTCGAGGGTAGACAGGGCGCTCGAAAGTCTCATGCGGTGCTCGTGTTAGCCGGACCATTCGGAGGCGATGACATGCCGGCGGTGGACGCAGCAAAGAAGGATCACAAAGAGTACGTGATCGGCAAATGGATCATCGAACTGGCAGAGCTTGATGCGCTCACACGCAAAGGCGCTCAGCGTACAGCTAAACGCTTCTTCAGCCAATCCAGCGACGACTTTCGGCTTCCTTACGCTCCACGTTCTACCGAGTACTTAAGGACCTGCGTCTTTATTGGCACGACCAACGACACGCACAACTACCTCAGCGACAGCACGGGCAACCGGCGCTATTGGCCTGTCGAAGTCCACCAGGTCGATCTAGAAGCGCTCAAGCGTGACCGCTCTCAGCTTCTCGCAGAGGCGCTGGCTGCCTACAGAGCCGGCACGCCTCGTTGGCCTACCGATGAACAGCAGCGTGTGCTCTTTGATCCGGAGCAGGCTCAAAGGCTCGCTCGTGACCCTTGGATTGAGGCGCTGGATCGGGTGCTCTGGGAATTTGATGAGGCCACCGTTCGCGATTGCTTGCGATTGCTGGGCATAAAGCCTGAACACCAACGAACGAGCGATCAACAGCGGATCGGTCGAGCGCTCAAGACGCTTGGATGGCGTAAGTTGCGGACTAACCGGGACGGATACAGAGCGTGGGTCTACCAGCGCCCCTTACCGAACGACAGCGGACCAACGGTCCAGGGGGTCTAGGGTAATTCTTCTCTTAAACGCGAGGAGTGGGGCGGTGTTACGTATAGGTTTTGTTGCGAAATAGGGTGGACTACTTGGACCGTGGGTCGGGGAGGTGAAGTTAGCACGAGATCAGCGTCTATCGGTCCTGCTGTTCAACTCCTCCGATTGGCCAAGCACTGGCTATCCGGTTCGAAAGTGTCGCATGCCTTTACACTTTCGGCGCATACCCTAATTGTACCAACGATCAGGGGGGCTGTTGTGGATCTAGACCGGCTCGAAATGGAGTTAAAAAATATCGTCGGGAAGCAACCAGGCATCGACTTTATTTTTGATCTCTTGCTTGCCTATGGGCAACCCAAAGCGTCCGTTACTCGTCTAAAAAAGGGCGATTATAATCTAGCTGAAAATCGGGGTGAACTGCTCTGGAAGAAGAAGGTGTTCTTCAAGCACATCAAGAGCGGAGATCTTCATTATGCAATCGACGCATCCCAGCGTGGTCGATCGATAACGAAGCATCATCCTCGGTTCATCATTCTAACGGACTTTGAGACGCTTCTGGCCGTAGATACAAAAACTAAGGACAGTTTGGATGTCCCATTTCGGGATTTGCCGAAGCACTACGACTTCTTTCTACCTTGGGCAGGCCTTGAGAAGTCGGATTTGCGGAGTGAAAACCCCGCTGACATCAAAGCTGCTGAGAAGATGGGGCGTCTCTACGACCTCATTCTTGAACTGAACCCTGTAACCACCGAGGAAGAGCGGCACGCGCTCAACGTCTTTCTTGCGCGGCTCTTGTTTTGCTTCTTCGCAGAGGACACGAACATCTTCGAGGATGATCAGTTCACCAACGCAATCGCCTCACACACCGCAGATGATGGCAGCGACCTGCAGTCGTACTTAGAGCGACTTTTTCAGGTCTTAAATACGGCGGACCGCTCGGCTTTCCCAAGCTTCCTGCAAGCTTTTCCCTAGGTAAATCGTGGGCTATTTGCCGAGGACCTCCAGGTGCCTAGGTTCAACGGCCGCTCTCGCAAGCTCATTATCGAGTCAGGTTCATTAAACTGGAAGGCGATCAATCCGGATATCTTCGGCTCGATGATTCAGGCAGTTGTCTCGACTGAAGATCGAAGCACGCTTGGGCTGCATTATACCTCGGTAGTGAACATCATGAAGGTGCTGGACCCTCTTTTTCTGGATGACTACCGGACCCAGCTTGAAAAGGCAGGCAACAGTGAGAAGAAGCTCAAAGCCCTTCTGCAGCGAATTTATAACACCCGGGTTTTTGATCCTGCGTGTGGCTGCGGGAACTTTCTAATCATCGCATATAAGGAGCTGGCAAAGCTCGAGATTGAAGCTTTCGAGAGGCTTTACGGTCGACAGTTGAGTTTTGAGTACAACAGCCAGCTCACTGCCTCACAGCTTTTTGGTATTGAGATCGATGATTTCGCTCACGAAATCGCAAAGGTGTCGCTGTGGTTGGCTGAGCATCAGATGAACATCGCGTTTGAGCAGA
>JBDQPD010000117.1:0-9692 GCA_040260805.1 Myxococcota bacterium
ATATCAATGAGTTTAGGTGGAAGGTTTTGGTTAGTTGTGCTACGATTATGGCTGAAGAAGTCGAAATCAGTCGCGAGTTGGCGGCTCGCCTCAGAGCTAAGGGATTCCGAGAGATACCTAAAAATCATCCAAGCCGATCTGTTTCCGATGAAATGCAACTTGTAACACTAGTTGTCAGAATACTCGGTTTGTCAGTCATTGCCTGGCTAATTTTGTCGGTAGTCAATTGATTCTGTGTGGTTAGTTGTCGATCGCTTGTACACTGCATGTTCGTCTCCACAATATCTCCAAAACCAACGGGGACAGCCGTCAACCCGCGTTGACTCTAGTCCACAAAACAAGCTGTGCTAAACTCTTAGAATCCCAAGCAACCTGAGCGAAAGGCGTGCGCAATCAGGAGCTTAGGGTGGGGGCGCCACTAAGGTTCAATTCCCGGCGCCTCCACCAGTCGGCGGTTTGCCGACGTTCCATAACGTTCAAAATTATGGCGTAAAGCGTCGGTAAACCCCGCGAAGTCGCCGCTCAAGCCTGCGGGATCGTCTCGACCACGCTGTATCGTTGGATGAAGCGAGGCGAGCGGCAGCCGGACGGACCTTACGGCGAGTTTTGCAGGGCATTAAAAAGGGCGGACCTCGAGGCGGAGTTGGCGTGCTTACGGCAGATTAAAGAGGCAGCGCAGAACGGCGACTGGCGCGCTGCAGCCTGGATGCTCGAGCGGCGCTATCCCGAGAAGTGGGGCAGGCGGCGGGCTCGGCGCAGCGAGGGCGAGGAAGCGCTGACGGTGCGTTCCAAGGCGTATGAGCGGTTGGTTGCTGGTCGAGATCTTCGCGCTGTGGGTGTTTAGGGGCGGTTGTTCGCGTCTCCTCGTACGTGCTAGCCCGCCGGTATGAAATCCCTGCACCTCATCTCTTGTCTTGGTTTGGCGCTCGGCGCCTGTTCTCAAGGCGCCTTGCCCAACTTGCCCGAAGATTCGGTCGAGTCGGTACCCACGACGCTGCGGGTGGTTCAGGCGCCTGAGACGCTGGTGGCCGGCGCCTGGAGCGCGCTGAGCGTTGAGGTGCACGACCAGCTTGGCGCGGTGATGCCCGGACAAACGATCAGCGTAGCGGTTGAGGCGCAAGGCGCTGACTTAGGGTTGGTGCCGCCCTTAGGCAACGCCTGCACCACCGGCTTGGCAGGCGAGGCTTGTGACCTGGTGCTTCGAAGCGAGGGGCCTATGGGCACCTACGCAGTGCTGCTCACCAGCGGAAACGTGCCGCCTGTACGCCTTGAGATCGAGGTGCTTCCTGCCGCAGCAGACGCCGTGTTTGAGCTGCGCATCCCTGGACGCCCAGCGCTGCGGTTTCGTAACGGCGAGCGCGACGTGCTGAGTTTTGAAGAGCCCGTCGATATTTTAGCGAGCGGCGATCCGGTGGCGGTGGAGCTTCGCCTAAGTGACCGCCACGGCAACCCGATCTCGGCGCTGATTCAAGCGCAAACGCGCTCGCCGCAGCCAGAGCCTGTCACGCCCCTTCCGCGGCCAGACGCCGGCGCCTTAGACGCTGCGCCCGCTGACGCCTCGATCGCTCAAGACGTGACGCCAGGTGATGCCTCGGTCGCTCACGACATTACGTCCGCCGACGCTGCGCCAGCCGACGCCTTGGTCGCAGAAGACGCTGCGCCGGCACCGCTCGACGCTAGCGCCGGTGACGCCACAAGCCAGCCAGCAGACGCCGGCACACCGAGTGAGACCCCGCTGACGCTCTCCTTGGGCGCCAACTGCCAGGGTAGCCGCAGCGCCAGTGATCAGGCGATGCCCGACGCGCAAGGGCGCGTCGTGCTGTGCATCGCCGGCGGTTCAGCCATTGGACCGGCGCAGCTGTTGATCAGCGTACCGGGCGTGTTGCGCGTCGAAGACGATCAAGGCGGTCAGGGTGATGCGCTGACCTTGCGCACCAACACGCTGCCAGCCGGGCAGCTCAGGCTGGTCGTTAGCGGCGAGCCTTTACTCAGCTGCGCCGCTGGCGAGGCGACCAATAGCTTGGTGCTCTCCGTGCTCGACAACGCCGAGCCGCCGCATCCGGTGCCCGGGCAGCTGGTGCGGACCTCGTTTGCCGGCCTGGTGGGTGTAACGCCTGAGTCGGCGGTTAGCGGCGTCGACGGTCGGGTGAGCTTTAGCGGCTTGTGCCCTGCTCGTCGTAGCCAGTCGCTGGCGCTCACCGCCTATCTCGCCAATGACCCCGCCCAAGAGCTCAGCTTTGAGGTTGAGGTTCAGGTGGGCGACGTCGCCGTGGTGGTGGCTCAGATGCTTAATCGACCGGGTGACCCTATGTTGCGCATTGGCAACACCGGCACCTTTCAGTTCCGCCTGCTCGATGCGCGCGGCAACACGGTGCCCGAGGGCGCCGTGAGCCTTACCTTACCTGAGGTGCTCGCCGGTAGCATCGTGCTGGCACGCGCCGCTTGCGGTGCGGAGCCGGGAGCGAGCTTGAATGGTTTGACCTGTGTCGCTGACGGTAACGGACTGGTCGAGCTTGAGGTGCGCGCCGGCGGCGCGCTGCCCGGCGTGCCCGTGACCTTGGTCGCTCGTGGACACAACGCCGGCGGCGACGACCCCGAGACCAGAATGGAGATCGACCTGCGCTCAGGGCAAGCGGCGCAGCTGAGCACCAGCCCGGCGGGGCGCATCGCGGCGGTGGTCGGCGCCGACGCAGGGGTGGTCAGCGTGCGTATTAGCGATGCGGGCGGTAACCCCGTCCCGGGCGTTGAGGTGCGCGCCGTGGTTCCCGCCGAGGTGCTCTTAGCGCCGCAAGACCAAGCGCAAGCGACCAACGCAGAGGGGCTGGCGACCTGGCGCATCGCTCAGGTGCAACAAGCGGGCGCGCACACGGTGCGCTTTACCGCCTCGATCCTTGCGCAACGTGAGGGCGAGGAGCCGCTCAACCTCGCCGCCGAGCTGGTCCTTGATACGAGCGCTGGGCAAGCCAGCGGCCTCGCCTTACGAAACCAAGCCGGCGAGCTCGTCGTACCCGACGACGTTGAGGGCGCGTGGCTGCTTGAGGGCGTGGTGGGTGAAGAACTACCTGGCGTGTACACCCTGACCCGCATCAACGGACGCGGCGGTGTGATGGCGGGCGCTGGCGGGCTCGCCTTGGAGGTACTTAGCCAGCCGAGCAACGGCTGCGCAGCGCTCGCCAACCTCGCCTCGACGCAGTTCAACGAAGCGGGCGCTTTGCGCATCGGCGAGGACTTAGAATTAGTGCTCGGCACCGCGGCGCGGCGCTGTCGCTATCGCCTTAGCGCCAGCGGCGTGGCGCAGGAGCTGGTCATCGTGCAGCGAGCCGGCACGCCGGTGGGCGGCAGCTTTGAGGTCAACGTCGGAAGCTTGGCGGAGCCGATCTGGCAGGCGGCGCCGCAGCGGCTCGACCCACGCCCCGGCTACAACGCCCCGCCCGGCGGTTTGCCGCTGGACCAGACCCACCACCTGCGCATCCGCAACCCACAAGACGCCTTTGGCAACGCCTTAACCGTACCCACGGCGCTGCAGCCGGCGGTTGTCAACGGTTTTGCTAGCCCCGAGGTGCCGGTGCTGCGGACAGTCGGCGACGACACAGCCGTCGAGTTTGCGGTCGCTGGGGGGGCGGCTCTCGGCGAGGACGCGGTGGTGACGGCGAGCTCTCGGCGTGGCTGGGAGCAGGCGCCGGTGGTGCGCTTTGAGTCCCTGCAGCAGCCGCCGAGCGTCGGGCGTATTGGTGTGGTGGGGATTGATCGGAAGGTGCCTCGTCATCCCAATGGCAGCATTACAGCGAGCCCTCTCATTGGTCGAGTCTCGAGTGATCATGGAGATCCCCGGGATGAATCGGCCATGAACGTCATGGCGCAGGGCGAAACCGTCGGCATCGATCGATTTGCTGAAGAGGATCGCCTCTATCGCCCGGATCAACTGTGTGAAAATTGCACGGCAGAGGAGCCGTCTGACGATCTACAATTCTGGCTCGCCGCTGAACATGAAGCACATGCTCAGTTGGTCAAGGTGAGCTTCTACGCTACCGATCGTGTACAGTTTGAGCGCTTTAGTCAGGCAGGAGCGTGCTTGGCCGGCGGGCGCTGTAGCCAGGCTGTTATCACTTGGGTACACGACGGCTTGCGTGCTTTAGATCGAGCACAGGTCTTGGGCCGCTTTCCGCTGCGAAAAGTACTCGATGATGATGGACAGACAACCTTTCATGCCTTTGTACCCGTCGCCATCTTGAGCGGTGGTGGCACCTTTGGCGCCGCGATTGAAAGCGAGACCGGTGACGGCTCAGTGCTGGTTAGCAACACACAGACTTTTCGCGGTGTGCTGCGATCATGGCTGCGACCCCGCCAACTCAAAGTGCTTGCACCGCCGCCACCGGCAGGTGTGCTCGAATATTATGACGATCGGGGCGAGTTGCCTGCCAACTGGCAAGGGTTTGCGCGCATCCTGGACGTACAGCGCATTCAAGCCGACGAGGACGACGATGAGGAGCTCCTAATCTGCGGTGACGACGCTTTCGGTGGCTGGGTCGCAATCGCCCATGTCGACGAAGCGCGCGCTGCGCACGGTGCCAACCCCTTTGGTGATGTAGGTACGGTTCAAGCCGTGCGCACGTACTTTGCTCGTGGGTTTTGGGGCGACCCACAAGCAAATGGAGAGCTGTCCCATATTCTTCGCTTCGTCACCGGGAGCGTCGTTCGTCCAAGTGGGTGCTCATATGTTGGCAACAGCCCTATGGGTAATATGATTTTGAGCTTCGGCAGACCAGGTAGTTACCTTTATCCGGGACTGGGAGATTTGATTGCTACGCCTGTTCGCTACGGGGCGCCCTTGGCTGCCGATGATGTCGGTTTGGCGGCACGGCGACTGCCGCTGGGCGGGGACAGAACCCAGCGAGGGAAAGAGCTCACTTGGGGGCGCTGGCAAACACAAGAAGGTGCGGTAGCGGAGGGACCCGTTGTTGTGTTCGCTGATAACAGGGTGTTGCGCTTTGCGGCGACCCTGGCAGGTGAGGGGCTAGCTCTGAGCGGAGCGACTGAAACTACTCTTGGTCAAGGGCAATTGCTGCCTGCGCAGTACGGTAATAGTTTTGATTTGGATTTTGATGGGATCTTAACGCGTTCAGATTGCTATGATTTCTTTTGTCTGTTTCTCGGTCGGCAAGGTATTGGCGTAGAGATTGATCGTAGTGTGGGTCGACTTATCGGCGCTACTGATTGGGGAGGCGTGCAGGGCTTGCTTCGCTTTACCCGTTTCGCTCCATATATTGCTTGGTATCTACCGCACCGCTACACTGAGGGGTGTCGTGGGATAAACGGGCGCATGGTTTGTCCGCAAGCACGTTGCGGTGACGGTCAACTGTCTTATGGTGAAGTGTGTGAGCAAGGTGATGGCTGCACCAACGGTTGCCGCTTAGTCGGCTATGAAAACGAGCGCCCGCCTTCGGGCTTGACCGTGTCTTTCGCTCCTATGAACCTACAAGATAACTCCAGTCCTGAGCCTGAGGTCGTATTATCACGTGCTCTAGCGGTTGCACCGCTTGCGCACAGAATGAATCCATCGACAGGTGCAATGCTACAAGGCCATGTGACTAATTTTGGTTTGAGTTGGCAAACTTGGACTAAAGGTCGGGCTAACTGCCGGCGCCTTGGTGGGGATTTGCCAAGCGAGAGACAATGGGAAGGCTTCGCAAGCGGTGGCTTCGGTGGATACGAGCTAGGCCCTCGCCGATATCCATGGGGTCAAACAGGACCGGCTTTGCCTGGTATCGTATTAAATTTTGTTCGGAGTGGTCGGTCTTGGCTGAACACCACTCCCGAGGGTTTAGCTGATCTCACGTCACGTTCGGTAGAAATGGGTGAATATGTCTTATCGGATGGCGACGCGACCGTTAGTGGCGTGAATCCACAAACAGGCCCGACCACTGTGCACAGCTATGTATGGAAGGGAGGAGGTTATACGCGGAGCGAGGTTGCGGTGCGATCACGTCTTGTGGGAACTGATAACGGTAATCCAGGCAGAAGCCGCTGCGTTTGGCACCACAACTTCCCGTAATCGACTCACCGCTAGATATTGACCCAAGTTGACCTTCTATCAGCACCCGCTCGACGGTAACTTTGACGGTAACCGCTGCAGAACAATATGTTTAATCATCGTCAAATCAGCTATTTATAGCCCGCCTTCAATTCCCGGCGCCTCCACCAATCGGCGGTTTGCCGACGTTCCATAATGTTCAAAACGATGGGCTAAAGCGTCGGTAAACCCCTATGTTTTCATCGTATGAGTTCGGTACAGACGCTTGAAGTCCGACGATAGATGACGCTAACATAACGCCTGGTTTGGAGTCTAAGTGGGTTCGCCGATGTGGACAGGTGCGGGAAGGAGCGTCGCAGTGCTCAGCGTCGTTGCTGGTATCAACGCAAGCGCCACCGCATTCGGTTGCGTTGGGGCAGAGATCGGCGGCGACTGGATCGGCTGGGTTACACCCCGAGGCGAGCGATAGCGCCACGAGGGCGATGGTGGCGAACGAGCGCATGCGGGATCCTCCGGAACAGGGCGGCGAAGGTACTGAGGAGTGATCCATGGCGTCAACACCGCCACCGCGTTTGGGGAGGTGACCGTCGGCTCGAAAACCCCGATGCGGCGTTTCGTCTTGGGACCACGTTCGAGTACGCAAGCGGCGAGGTTCGGGTAGCGACGCAGCTCGAGGACGGGCGGCTCGTTAGCGATGCGAGGCGAGCTTTCCATCCAAGGGGCGATGCATTAAGCTAAGGCATGGGTTGGTGTGAGGTATCATGAAGCTGGCGCTGCTGTCGATGATGGCTATGGCACACTGCGGGTTCGGGACACCTCTGGCGGTTTTTGCCACGCAAAGAGGCGACGCCGTCGTGGTGCGGGTTGAGCCGCCTGGGCGCGCCTATTACCGGACCTGCACCGGAGGTCCGCTGGCGCTTGCGGCGAGGCGAGCGGGGTCGGTTCAGCCAGCCTTTACCCTGAGCGCCCAAGACTACGTCACGCCCAATCAGGGGTATTATCTGGACGAGACCTTCGTGTACCCGGGCGGCGATGAGGGCTGCGATGTCCTTGAGTGCGTGCCGCTGCCGGGGACGCTCGAGGCAAAACTGACGGCTTATCACCTAGAGCCCGAGCGGGCGCCGCCCGCCGATTTTGTCTCGGTGGCGAGGAAGCGGCACTGGACGGGGACGACGGCGCCGGCGCGCGTCAAGGTGATCCGCTCAGCGCCCGTGACCGGTGAGCTCGAGGTCACGGTGTCGTACTTTGCGAGCGCGCGCTGCAAGGGCGAGCGCCGAATCGCCCGCACGCAGCTGAGCGTGCCTGCGCGCTAGCTTAGCTCACGGCGCAGTCAGGCCAAACAGGCGCACCTCGTCGACGGTGAGCCCGTAGGGGTCATCACCGGGCTCGGGGGGTGGTGACTGGATCACCAGCCGCACGGCGCGCACGTCGGTCACCGGTTCTTGGGTGGTCCAGCGGTAGGTCAGAGAGTGATCATCTTGTGGCGCCACGTGCTGCAGCAGGACGTCGGGCGTCAGCTGGGTCGCCAGCGGCGTTTCTTGTCCGTTGGCGTGCAGCGCGATGAGCTCAAAGGCATGCGGCGGCGCCGGGTTGGCGCTCCAGACGTTGGGTCCAAAGCTCGCCCAGCCAAAGTCGCGCTGACCCTCCCCGTTTTGGGTCGCAAAGAACAAATCCACCGCCACAAGGTCGCGCGTTTGGTCTAGGTTCATGGTGAGCACCACCGGATACTGACCGGGCTGCGTCCCCACGCCGCTTGGACCGTAGACGCCGTCGTGCAAGGGCGCGCCGCGCTGCGCCGCCACGCGCGGCAGACACTGGCCGGCGTGGTCGTAGTGATCGGGCAAGCACTGGCCGCAGGTGGCGCGGCCGATGGCGCAGCGGATCCGATTCTGCGCCTGACAGTCTGCGGCGCAGGTGTTCGCCGCCGCCAGGGGGCGTTCGTTGTTTGCTCGATCAAACCAGTTCAGCGCCACCTCGTCGCGGTTCCGGGCGCTGTATTCTCGCTGGATCACCTCGCCTGGATTGTCCGGGTCCTCGTAGCTTGGTCGGTCGACTCCCATCGGCAGGGCGCGCGCCAGCAGCTGCTCGGCGCTCAAGGTGACCAGCGCGTCCGGGTGGGGCTCCCACTCGCCGTCGACCAGGCGCCAGGCGTCGTCGCCGCCGCAGTGCAGCTGCAGCGCCTCGGGGTTGTCCTCGTTGACTAAGAGGCAGCTGCCGTAGAGCGGATCCTGCTGAGCGAAGAACCACCACAGATCGGTCGACGAGTAGAGCGGCAGCTGTTTGCAGTCTGGGCACGGTCTGGGTCGGTTCCGCTCGTTTTGGTACACCGAGTAACTCATGAGCGTGTAGAGCTTTTGGTTGTGTTGGCTGACCGGTAGGCCGAAGGCTTCGTTGCGGCGTAGGTGCGCCTCTTGGTTGTGGTAGCCGTAGTTTCGCCCGCTGGAACCGATTATCGAGGAGCCGAGGTGGTTGCAGCCGAGCAGGTGTCCGAGCTCGTGCGCCGGCGTGAGGTAGGCGTTGGCGCAGGTCGCAAACTGGGTCGTGAAGTAGTGGCCGTCGATCATGGCGATGCCTCGATCGTCGAGGTTGGCTCCCCGACCTTGGCTTGAGTACGCGTAGCCGCCAAAGCCCTGCGTGCCGCTAAAGACGACCGCCACGTCCGCAGCAAAGCTGCGCCGCAGCTCCTGGTAGAATGGGCTGTTTTTGAGCCAGACGAGGTCCGACTTGAGGTTGTCTCGTTCGGCGTAGGGCAAGCGCACAATACCGGCGATGCGGTAGCGCATGTTGGGTGGCAGCATGCTCAGCGCCATGCCTTGGTTGGCGAGGTTGACCCAGTAGTGGGTCATCGCCTCAAAGTAGCCGACGTCGCCGCCGATGAGCGTGAGCATCGAGTCCGTATAGAGCACGAGCAGGTCGATGGGGTGATCGCAGGTGGGGTCTGCCGCGCCGCAACCGTTTTCGGGTGGCGGGTTGGGGACTCGAGGCGCCAAGCCGATCGGGTTCGCGGCGCAGGGTGCGCAGACCGGCTCGCTGGTGGGCGAGCAGCGCCCGGCCGAGACCTGAGCCGACGTGCACACCGTGCATTCTTGGCAGGCCGTGCGCGCGTCCTCGTCGTGGTCGAAGTGACCATGGGCGCAGACGCTGCATGCGCCCTCGTCGTCGAGCTCATGACCAGGCGGGCAGGGCGAGCCCGCGTCCTCGGGGGCGCCTGCGTCCGCGCTCGGCGCGGCGTCGCTCCCTGGGTTGGCGTCTCGATTGCCTGCGGCGTCCATCAGCTCGCCGGCGTCTGGCTCGGTTTGACCGGTGTCCTCGGCAGCCGCGTCCATTGCGACCGCGCCCGTATCGAGCGCGCCTCCACCAATCGGCGGTTTTCCGACGTTCCATAACGTTCAAAATTATGGCGTAAAGCGTCGGTGAATCTCTATTTTTTGTTCGTATTAGTTCGGTAGAGACCCTTGAAGTCCGACAGCGGATGACGCTTGTCTCGATCTCCGGCGGTCCTATGAGCCCTGTCTCATCGCCCAGACCCTTTATCGAGGCGATCGTAGCCTTGATGAATGCGCCTTAGAGTTTGCCCACGCGGCCGCCGTGCGTTTGGCATGGACAGAACCTACTCAATCCTTATGATGCGATGCGTTTGATCTGGGTAAGGAGCGCGCCA
>JBDQPD010000137.1:0-8321 GCA_040260805.1 Myxococcota bacterium
ATTAAGCCTTTAACCATCCAGTTGCCCATGCGCTCCCCCAGACATTGGTGCCCTCGGCGGGACTCGAACCCACGACCTACGGTTTAGGAAACCGTCGCTCTATCCAGCTGAGCTACGAAGGCACGAGACCTCTTCGAGGTGGGCGCTGAGTAGCCTTTTGCGACGACCATTGAAACCCAAATTCAGAGTCCAAAGGATCCGCAGTTCGCAAGTCCGCCAAAGCGTCAGAGTAAGCGGCGCACATCAAAGAAGGTCAGCAAGACGATCAAGCCAAGCAGGCCAGCAAATCCATAGCTGTGAATTCGCATCTGCATCGCCGGACTTGGCAGCAGCTTAGTGCTGATCGCCTCAAGGGCTAGAAACACCAACCGGCCGCCATCTAGAGCAGGAATCGGCAGCAGATTAAAGAACCCCAGCGCGACACTCAACGTGATGGCGAACAGCAAGAACCGGAGCAAACCAGCTTGCGCCTCATCCGTCGCCGACTTGAGAATGGCGACCGGACCACCTAGGGCTCCGCCACCCTTCGGTGCAGTCATCGCCTGAATCAATGAGCGACCAATACCGATACTCGTCTCGAGCGGTAGCCGAACGCTCGTCACCAACGCTTCGCCTAAGCTCGGGTCGGCGCCTTCAACCAAAGCCTGAGAGACCCCCATGCCGAACAAACCATCAGGCTTGCTCATGCGACGCTTGAAGACCACCTGGTGGGAACCATCGGAGGAGAGGCCTTGGCGGACCAGTTCATCACCCGCACGAAACCAAGGCTGCGCACTGATCGTATCCTCGCCCTCACTCGGTCGAGCGATGGTCAGCATATAGTCCCCAGCGGCGCCGGCTAGTCGGCTTAAATCACTGACGTTGCCTAAGGTCTCTCCATCGATGGCGAGGATTCGGTCTCCACCTTGAATGCCAGCATTCGCAGCGGGTGTTTCGTCATTAACCGAAACCACGCCGACCGCCCACTGTCCGCCCCAGGCCATCATCACCAGCACCACCAAAACCATGGCGGTGAGGTAGTTGGCTAATGGGCCGCCAAAGATCGCCAATGCGCGCGCCCAAAGCGGTCGATTATCGAAGGCTCTAGGGTCGTCAGCGGCGCCCTCTTCTTCAGGGTCCAAACCGACGATGTGCACATACCCACCAAAGGGGATCGGTGCGATTCGATATTCGGTCTCACCGTAGTTGAAACTCCAGATCGCTGGTCCCAACCCCACGCTAAAGGTATCGACTCGCATCCCGGCTTTCTTGGCGCAGAACATATGACCCGCTTCGTGCAGAGCCACGACGACGCCAAACAAGAAGATACCCGCCGCTAGCGCAGGTTTCACGATGACCAGAGCGATCGCTCCGATCACCAATCCGATAAGTTTGACCCGTTCGTTATCCACTCGAATTATCCGGCGTGACTTTGAATCACCGCGCCAGCCCTTTCAGCGACTCGTTCAGCGAGCCCTGCGGGCGATTCCACAAGCACGCTCCCGGTGCAAGAGACGATCCAGTTGACCAAGGCTTGCCCAGCAAACTCTCGAACCACCAAACGCCCCTTATCGAGCCGGATATCCGGACCAAAATAATCCTGCAGCATCCACGCGCCGTCATCGTCTGCGCAGCGTAAAACAATCCGCTCGCTCATGTGTCCATCGGTGAGCTGGCTCAGCCGCGCGCGCAGCGCGTCTTGATCTGGCGCCTCTCCGGCGGGTGTATCGACGGTCCAGGGCTCGAGTTTAAACAGCCTGTCACCACGGAACATACGCGGCGCTTTGCGCTCAAAGCACCAAGCCCCCAGATACATCTGACCCTGATAATCGACCGTCGCTGAGGGTAAGATCCGACGCCAGCTTCGCCCCGAAGCCGATTCGTACAAAATACGCAGGCCAGAGGCCTTTGCGATCGCTTGATCAATCTCGGGGCGCCATCGGTGCTCGGCTTTAACCATCAGGCGATGGCGCAAGGCGAGCAGACGTTCAGCCTCGGCTGCGCTGAGTCGAGCCAGCAGCCGGCCTTGCAGCTCTTGGCGGCGCTCTGAGGCTAAACCCAAACGGTCCAAGCCCATCATCAACGCGCTCGCCTCATCGCCCCCCAAAGGGATCTCGCGGTCCAAGCCGGGCGCGTAAAACACCCGCAGGCAGTCCTGCTCATCGATGGACCAGTCCACCAACTCGTCAGGACTAGCGGTCGCCTCAGCGGTCTCATCAAGCGCCTCAAGGAAGCGCCGCAAGGAGGAGCTGCTCAGACCAAACTCATGCGCAAGCTCACCGAGGGCAACGCCCTGCTCGCCCAGGTCAGCGGCTCGCTCGACCGCGAGAAAGAGTCTCGTTGTTTCAAGAAGTTGCGCCTTCATGGCATCAGCCTACCCAGACGCTCAGCCAGCTCATTTTGAAGCTCAACTGGGCCCCTCAACTTCCACCCAGGTGCAGCGCAGAGCCAGCGCATCAACGCGAGCCGATTACGGGTCCGGACACGCACGCTGTCGTCCGTCAGACGCTCAACCACGGTCAGCCCTTTGGGCAAGGGCCCAGCGAGCGCTCCAGCCTCTAGATCGGCTTCCAAAGGCGGATCGACCGATTGCTGCCAGCGCGACCAAGCGCCCTGAGTTCTGCGACCGCTACCTGGCGCCATACCGCGCAAGCTTCCCTGAATACGATCGAGACGAAAACTACGATCCGACTCCCGCGCCCGATCGTAACCCGTGACGTACCAGTAACTGCCGCGCAGCTCGAGCAAGGCATCATCGAGTTCGACTTTTCGAGCCTTCGCAGCGCGCCTTGAGCGATAAGAGAAGACCAACGACTTGCCGCGCTCGAGCGCCTCGACGATCCGCTCAAGGAGCGCATTGCCTCGTTTCGCAACCTCTTCCTCGACCGGCTGCTCAACCAATTTGGCTAAGGCGTTTAGCGCCGCTGCACGCAACGGAATCCCGGACACGGCCGCCAAGCTATCCGCTGCCGCAGCTAAGATCATACGCTCAGCGCTGCTGCAACGAAGCGCCGGACGCTTACCCGCCGTTAGGCGATACCCAAGCTCTTCACCTTGATCATCGCGCAGGACCTCAAGCGGAAGCCCCATCGAGCGCAGCGCGAGCTTGTCACGCTCGAAGGTCCTCAGGATGCTCTCAGGCTTGATATCCGACGCTGAATAGGCTGGATGCGAAGCGAAGAGTTGTCTGCGCGTCAGGGGGCTACTAGCCCGCCGCAGAACGATAATTAACCTCAGTAAGCGCTCGTTACGATCCATGCTCTAATTCTGCCCTGCCCCGGACTTAGGTACCAGCCTAAAAACAACAAAGCCTCCGGACACCGCCGGAGGCTCTGGCTCAATCATGAGCTGACCAACGCCCTACTGAGGAGGCTGGCACAGACCCCAAGGCGATCCTTGGAACTGATTGTTGAGCTCGGAGAGCGCCACGCAGTTCAGCTGCGTACCATCTAACTCTGGGCAGTCCGCGTTTTGACCAACCCGGCAGTACGGTAAGCACACCGTGCCTTGCTGCGTCGGTACGCAGGTGTTTCCGCTTGCGCAGTCTTCACCTTGGAACAAGCCCGTCAGCATACCATTCTCGCATGGGGCTCCCGTCTCAAGGTTCTGGGTCGCTCCACAGAATGTGTCGGATGCGTTCGCCGTCAGCGGCTGGCAGATTTCACCGTTGCTGCAGGTCGACTCACCGAAGGGCTCACACCCTGCACCGTTCGAGGCACCCTTTACGCAGACTGCGCCTTGACCGATATCAATGCACTGGCCGTCGCCGGTTCCATGAGCGTCACAGGACTGACCTGCGCTTTGACATTGATTGGGTGCGCAAACGGTAGCTTGCATGCAGGCTTCGTGATTCGCGCATTGCTCACTTTGCTGGCATAAAGTGCCGCAAAATTTTGCTCCATCTTGGCTCTGCAAAAGACAACCAGTCCCTGAGGCGCAATCTGCATCGCTCTGACACGAGCCGTAAGCACCCGACTTGCAGGCACCCTCATCGCACACTTGACCTTCGCCCGTGCAGTCGGCGTTGGTTTGACATCCGTTGCCGCCACCAGCTTCAACGCACTCGCCATTATCGCAGCGCTCGCCGACCATGCAGTCACGATCATCGCCGCAGCCTTGATCGACCTCTTCGCAGGCGTTGCGAACGCAGCGAAAGCCCTGATCACAGTCACTGCTGCGGGTGCATTCAACGCCCGCATCAGCTGAACCGGCGCCAGCATCTGCGCTGCCACCTCCACCACCACCACCACCACCAGCGGGCGGCGCACAGGCGACAAACAAAGACAAACAAGAGATAATGACGGCTTTATGCATAACGATATCCTTCTCGCTAAAAATAAGAAGAGCCCCGCCGAAGCGAGGCTCTCCGGACTGGCGCTTCTTACACGAGTAAGAAGAGCCCGTCCTAGGGCATCAAGAGGATGCGATCAGTTGCCTGCGAGGCAAAGACCAAACGGTCCAGCGATCGAGCCACCAGAGAGCTGGGACAACGAAGCGCACTGAAGGCCACCGTCACAAGTTACCGAGTTGTCATTGCGGCAAAGCGGATGACAGATCTGCGGCTGACCCGTGAGCTGCAGGCACACAGCACCCGAAGCACACTGGGCAGTTTCTTCGCACTCTTCACCGAACGCTTTGCGCTCGAGATCAGGTGCGTAACCGACGCAGTAACCGGACTCTTCTTCCCAGCCGAAGAAACCACACTTGGTGTTGTCGCCGCAGCCCGTGCGTTCAGCAGGGTCGCAGATGTCTTCGTTGGCGAGGCAGGCGTAACCGCCAGCCATGCTGCAGGTGAATCCTTCTTGGCAACGGACGGTGCCGTGCTGATCGTCACCCTCGGGGCTGCAGCCCTGATGGCAAGTACCGGTGGTCGGTGCGTCGTCGTTAGCGACGGCGCAGAGCGAACCATTACCGCACAGAACCGACTTCTCGCCGCGCTCAGCGCCGAAGGTGCACGAGCCACCTTCTGGAACCTGACCACCGGCGAGGCAAAGACCAACATAACCGCTCGAGCCAGCGCTGACCTCGATGCAGTGACCGTCGCCAGCCATCACTTCACAGGTTCCGCTGATCGGAGCACAGGTACCGGTCTCGGTACCCACGGGCAGCGGGCAGCGACCGTTGGCGCAGTCTGCACCACCCTCGCAAGGGTTGTTTTCGTCGCAGGATGCGCCGACCGGTGCGGGGTCTAAGGTGCCGGTGCAACGATCACCTGCGTTCGAGCACTGATCATCGGTAAGGCAGGTGTCGACGCAGAGGTCGTTCACGCAGCCGAAGCCTTCAGCGCAAGCTTCGACCGGGCAGGTGCCGTTATCAAGGCACAGGTCCGGACCGACGCATTCGCCGCCGTCGCAAAGGGCTGCGCTGCGGCACTGACCAGCGACACAGGACTCACCGTTTTCGAAGCCAACGCAGTGGCTATCTTGACCACAAGGCTGACCGGTTTCGCAGGTGTTCGCCTGGTCACAAGCGACGCCCGTGCTGCACGGGTTCGCGTCGTCACATGCAGGACCCACGCCACAGGCTTGGTTCTGCGGGCTCGGGTTGTCGTTACCGGCGCAGTAGTACCAGTCACGCGATGCGTCGGTACCGCAGACCGAGTTGTCGCCATCGCAGAGCACTTCGCAGGCTGCAAACTCAGTGTTGCAACGAGCGCTATCACCCAGGTTGGCGCAATCAGAGTCTTGAACGCAGTTGGTAGGAGCAGGAGCAGCAGGCGCATCCGCACGGCAGGCGCCGCCGAGGCGACCGTTGTTCACGTTGCTGAAGCTTTCAGGAAGCTCAGTCGTGCGACCGCACAGGTTGTACCAGCAGTGGTTCATGTTCGAGTTGCACTCGTGCGTCATGTCGCAGACTTCGTTGCTCACGCAGGGGCGCAAGCACATGCTGCCATTGTTCAGCGGGGTGCAGTTGAGCGACGAGTGGCAGTCGTTTGCGATGGCGCAGTCGAAGAACTGGTCGCCCTTGCAGACGCCCTCTTCGCACTTACCACGCGTGGCGTACTGACCAGCCGAGAAGTAGCAGTCGCCGTCTTCTTGGCAGGTCTGATCCGTGATGCGCTCGCAGTAACCTGATCCGAGCTCACGGTTGACTACGCAGAGCTCACCGGCGTTGCTGCAATCAGCGTGCGCTTGGCAAGGCGTGCGAGTATCTTGGACGCAGGCCTCGTCACGGCATACCTGACCTTGTTGGCAGTCGGTATCGTCTTGGCAGCTGGTCTCACGAGCCACGCACTCGCCATCACGGCAGAGCTCGTCCGACTCGCAGTCACGGCTACGCAGGCACTCAGCAGCAGAGCCAGTGTCGGCAGCCGCGGCGCCCGCATCGGTTCCACCGTCTGGATCGGTGCCTTCAGCGGCACAACCTACGATGAGGAAAGAAAAAGCCGCAACAGCGACCAAGCGAGAAAGCGAACATCGGCGCATCACAAGCTCTCCAATGGGTTACAAAAGTCACGCCGGGAGGCGCGTTAGGCGGTCGCCTTTCCCGTTTCGAAAGGCAGCCGTCAAGGCAATTCGAGTGGTGGTTTAGCCTAAAGGGACAACCTTGCAAGTCCGTAAGCTGACCCAAGCGAGCTAAGGACGCGCCCCGTGCCAAACCCCTTCGAGCGGTCGATTGATCACCAACCGGAAGTCTCCGTCGAGAGCTCCAGGTGGCGCAGGCCAGCGACCGAGTTCGTCGCCCAGCAGATTATTGTCATCGTCAAACACCCGAGCGGTCTGGTCGAAATCCATAGCCGTCCAGGCGAGACCAAGCTCTGCAAGTTGTTGGTCGATCAACAGGCCAGCCTGCTGTGCGGCTTGCCGACACATCTGATCAACACCCGGAACATTGCAGATTCTGCCGCCGGACAAATCACAGGCTGCTTGGTCGGCTGCGCGCTGAATACTTTGGCAGTCGATGGCTGCTTCTAAGGCATCAGGCACATTATTGAAGCGGCCATTGGTTGAAATACTGACGACCAAATTGACCACGTAACGAACCAAGCCCACCAAATCCATGTGGACCTCGCGATCGAAGCGAACATTCCATTCCTGGTCACGATCTAAATACAAGCGGCCAACGAAGGGCGGCACGTCGGTTTCGATCCGGCCGATATCGCCCAAATCCTGATCCAACAAGATGTCGACCTCAGCGCAAGCCGGGTAGTTGGGGTCTTGTCTACCCAGCGGACAGCGATCGATCAGCTGAACGATGGCTCGATCCCAGACTTCGGTCGCCCGCACATGCAACGGGTTGGCGCGATGGCGAGCTTCCATCTGACCTGCCACCTGCATGCTTTGGAAAATATGGACGATACTGTTGAGACCGTGAACCAAGTCACCGACCCAAGGGGGGACATGCGCAGCGATCAAATCCGCCACCGCATCCTCAATAATGTCGCCGATCAATGGGATCGGAATCTCGAGATTCCCACGAAAGGCTTGGTCCAAGAAGTCAATCGGCGCGCCAAGGTCTCCGAGCGGACCAAGGACCTCGCTTAGATCCATTTGGTAGCGCGTGTTCCAGAAGCCCTCGATCAAGACCAGGTCCGGTGGTGCTGTCGGTTCTTGGCAGATGTCGTCGACACACTCTTGCCCATTGGGGCAGTCATCGTTGTCACTACACGGGTCAACACAGACGTTACCGATGCAGACCTGCCCACCCTCGCAACCTGCCTGAATGCAGCCTACTGCGCCGCCCGGAATACACTCCCCGGTGACATCACAGATGTAGCCTTGAGGGCATTGAGCCGAGACGGGGTCGTTGGGGTCGCAGCCGGACGCCGCCTCGGGGACGCAGGCATAGACAGCGTCCTCACCCTGACCCTGGCGCTCGCAGAGAAAGCCCTCGCCGCAGTCACTGTCCAAACGACAGCCGGCCTGACCACCGCCACGCTCCGTGATGTGGTACACAAAGTTGATGGTACCGACGCCTTCGACTTCAGCCGATACCCGCAGGTCGCCCTCGACCTCGCCGGTCAGCACGTTCACCCGGGCGATGCCGCTCGCCCCGGTCACAGCTTGGGCTACCGAGGCGCCGAGCGCATCGATCCCCTGACCCGCCGCCAGCGGATTACCGTCGGTTCGAATGGCGAAGCGAACGCTCACCCCCTCGACGGGGCCTCCCCCGGCGCGCTTGACCATAATCTGCGTTGGCACCAACAACTCGGTCCGCAGCTCACGCTCAGTCGGTCCAATGGGCACGAGCAACAGTTGAGGTGAGCGCGCATCGACCTGAACGATCAAAGGATCCACCTTCGCTGCGGAAATGGCCACTTGAATCGGTTGAACTGTGGCCACGAGCGGTAGCTGAATCGTGACGGCGGCGAACCCCTGAGCGTCCGTTCTAAGATCGTTAGC
>JBDQPD010000018.1:0-42925 GCA_040260805.1 Myxococcota bacterium
TCATCGCAAGCCTCAACGCCCGCTTGAACGATCGAGTCACCGCAGCGGGCGACGGCGCAATTGTTGAGGCAGCCGTCGGTTTGCGTCTGGTTCCCGTCATCACAAGCCTCAACGCCGGCCCGCACCACCCCGTCGCCGCATCGGGCCACCGAGCAGTTGTTCAAGCAGCCGTCACCTTGGGTCTGGTTGCCATCATCGCAGCCTTCAACGCCGGCTTGGACCACTGAGTCACCGCAGCGGGCGACGGCGCAGTTGTTAAGGCAGGCATCCGTTTGCACTTCATTGCCGTCGTCGCAGGCTTCGACGCCGGCTTGAACCACGGAGTCGCCGCAGCGGGCGCTGACGCACGTGTTCAGGCAGGCATCATTTTGGTCGTTGTTGCCGTCGTCACACACCTCAACGCCAGCCTGGACCACCGAGTCACCGCAGCGCGCCACCACACAGCTGTTGAGGCAGGCATCGGTTTGCGTTTGGTTGCCATCGTCGCAACCCTCAACGCCTACCTGAACCACGGCGTCGCCGCAGCGGGCGATCGCGCAGGTGTTGAGACAGGCGTCACCGTTGACTCGGTTACCGTCATCGCAGGACTCCACACCGGCGTGCACGACGCCGTCACCGCAGGCTGCTAAATCGCAGCTGTTTCGGCAGGCGTCGGTGTCGACTCGGTTGCCATCATCGCAGCCCTCAACTCCGGCGTGCACGACGCCGTCACCGCATGCGGCGCGCTCGCAACTGTTTCGACAGGCGTCCGTATCCGCTGCGTTGCCGTCATCACACACCTCGACGCCCTGACGTACCACGCCGTCACCGCAGCGGGCGATCTGACAGTTGGTTCGACAAGCATCGGTGTCCACCGGGTTGCCATCGTCGCAGGCTTCAACGCCCTGATGGAGCTCACCATCGCCGCAGCGAGCCACTTGGCAGTTGCGCAGGCAAGCGTCGGTTTGCACTTCGTTGCCGTCGTCGCAGGCTTCGACCCCCGCATGGACCAAGCCGTCACCGCAGGATGCACCCACGCAAGTACTTAGGCAGCTGTCCGTCTCCACGCCGTTGCCATCATCGCAGGCCTCGAATCCCTCGTCACCCTGAGCCAGATCGGCGCGCCTGATCCCGTCGCCGCAGCGAGCGCTCACGCATCGATTCAAGCAGGCGTCGGAGTCGTCACGGTTGCCATCGTCGCAACCCTCTACACCCTCTTGCGCAAAGCCGTCACCGCAGCGAGCCACCACGCAGGTGTTGAGGCAGGCATCGGTCTGCAATTCGTTGCCGTCATCGCAGGCTTCAACGCCGGCCTGAACGACGCCATCCCCGCACCTGGAGAGCTCACAATTGTTGCGACAGCCGTCGGTGTCATTGGCGTTGCCGTCGTCGCAGGCCTCGATCCCTGCGGCGACCACGCCGTCGCCGCAGCGCTGCACTTCGCAGGTGTTGCGGCAGCCGTCGGTGTCGACTTGGTTGCCGTCATCGCACGCTTCGACCCCGGCATGGACCTCACCATCACCGCAGCGGGCGAGCTGGCACGAGCTCAGGCACGCATCGCTCTGGTCTTCGTTACCGTCGTCGCAATGCTCATAGCCCACTGCGTCCTCAGCTAAGTCTTCGCGCAAGAAGCCATCACCGCAGCTCGCCGTGACGCACTCGTTCGTGCAGGCGTCGAGGTCCGAGCGGTTCCCGTCATCGCAATCCTCACCCGGATCAAGGATCGCGTTGCCACAGACCTCTCGAAGGCATGACGAAGAGCAGCCATCCGCTGCCTCTTCGTTCCCGTCATCACACTCTTCGTACCCTTCGGCGCCAAACTGCAATCCGCGACGCACGATCCCATCGCCGCATCGCGCAACCTGACACTGACCGGTGCAGGCATCAGCAGCCTCAGCGTTCCCGTCGTCGCAGGCTTCGTAGCCTATCTCGTCTTCAGCTAAGTCTGTACGCAACAAGCCATCGCCGCATTGCGCAGCGATGCAGGTGTTCAAGCAGGCGTCGGTGTCGACTGCGTTGCCGTCATCGCAGAACTCACCCTCTTGAACCACGCCGTCGCCGCAGCTCGACGGGACGCAGTTGTTGCAGTCGTCGGTGGGGTCTTCATTACCATCATCGCAGCCCTCTAGACCGTTGACGATACCGTCGCCGCAGATCGCAAGCTGACAGTTTGAGACGCATTCATCCGAGTCGTCATCGTTGCCGTCATCACAGGCTTCATAGCCGGCTTCACCGGGCGCGAGGTCAGCACGCAATAAGCCGTCACCGCAAACCGCCGCGACGCAGGCGCCGACGCAGGCGTCGGTGTCGCTGAGGTTGCCGTCGTCGCAGGCTTCATAATCCATGTCGCCTTCGTCGAGGTCTAAGCGGCGAACCCCGTCTCCACAGGTGGCGAGAACGCAGGAGCCAAGACAGGCGTCCGCGTCCTGTTCATTGCCGTCATCACAAGCCTCATAAGCTGGGTCCGCCGGGTCGAGGTCTGCGCGCATGACCGCATCGCCGCAGATCGCATTTCGGCAGCCGTCCGTGCACGCGTCGTTCGTCTCGTTGTTGCCATCATCGCACTGTTCATCGGCTTCGATTTCGCCGTTGCCGCAAGCGGCAGGCGTTTCGCGAACGACCACCTGTTCTGAGCACGACAGCGTCAGCAAAAAGGCGACCACACCAAGCGAGCGAACCAGAACCTGCGATCGAATCATGAAACACCTCGAAAAACGTGCGCCATTGTGCCGAGTTGATCAGCCTTCCACAAGCCACTAGCCTAAGCCCGCATCTGCTGGGATATGGCGTCGATGCATCGCCCCATGGAAGCGCTTTAGTTGCCCCAGCTGATGATCATACTTCCGTGACCTTGGCGCTCACCCGCTGTCGTGCTTGCGGCTGTGACGTTGTTGGCGTCCCACCAGCTCGAGCCGCCGCCGCCGCCGCCATTGTTCGCGCCACCGCCACCACCATAGTAGCCGCCGCCGCCGCCGCCGCCGTCGTTGCCATCACCCAAACCGCCCAGACCGGCTTCACCATTGGTTCCAATACTGCAGCTGTGGCTGCCGTAATGGCCCCCGCGGTTACCGCCGGCGTTTTGCGTACCGCCCCCAGCAGCGGCTCCATTGTACGCGCCGCTACCGGAAGCCCCTTGCGAGCCGCCACCTGCTCCGCCGCCTTGACCGCTACCACCGCCGCCGCCGCCGCCAGCGACGAGCAAACGGGCGTTGAGATTTGTGCTGCTCCGGAGGTCGGTAGCTCCTCCACCCGTGCCGGCTCCAGCCCCTGCGTTGCCGCAACATTGAGAGCCCGTAGCGCCTCCACCGTTCCATCCACCGCTCGCATTGCAGCTTTGATCATCTGCGCCTTCACCGCCCACATAGATGTACAGGGTCTGCCCCGGCTGAACGCCCACGACGCCCGTCACGTAACCGCCGTCGCCACCGCTACCGCCACCAGAGGCGCCGCCTTCGGCGCCCCAAGCACGCACCGTCACTTGGGTGTAGCCCAGCGGCACAACGAAGTTTTGAACCGCACCCGTGTAGCTAAACTCTTGGCTGCCCGCAGCGGACACGCAGGCGTTGCTGCAAGCGTCGTCATTGTTTTGGTTGCCGTCATCACAAGCCTCGAGCCCCGCTTGAACGTGACCGTCACCGCAGGAGGCGGCGCTGCAATCGTTGAGGCAAGCATCGGTCTGGAGGTTGTTCTCATCGTCGCAATCCTCAACCCCCGCCTGAACGAACCCATCGCCGCACGCCGCCTGGCTACAATCATTGAGACATCCGTCGGTCTGGACGTTGTTCTCGTCATCACACGCTTCCACTCCAGCCTGAGCGAACCCATCACCGCACGATGCGGCGCTGCAATCGTTTAGGCACGCATCCGTCTGAACTTCGTTGCCATCATCGCAAAGCTCCACGCCTGCCTGGACCACCCCATCACCGCAGGCGGCCAGCGTGCAATCGTCCAGACACGCATCCGTCTGAACTTCGTTGCCATCGTCACAAGCTTCGATGCCCTGACGCGTAACTCCATCACCGCAGCGAGCGATCTGGCAACTCGTCCGGCAAGCGTCGGTGTCGACATTGTTACCATCGTCGCAAGCCTCAACGCCCTGGTGGACCGAGCCATCGCCGCAGCGAGCCACGCTGCAGTCGGTGAGGCAGGCATCCGTTTGGACTAGGTTACCGTCATCGCAGGCTTCGACCCCAGCATAAACAAGTCCGTCGCCACATGATGCCGCTAAACACGAACCTAAGCAGCCGTCGGTCTCCACCTCGTTACCGTCATCGCAAGCTTCATAGCCGACGTCTCCTAGCGCGACATCGGAACGTCGAACTCCGTCTCCGCAGCGAGCAAGAACACATGACCCCAAGCAGCCGTCCGAGTCGTCACCGTTGCCGTCATCGCAGGCTTCAACCCCCTCTTGAGCGAAGCCATCACCACAGCGCGCCTGCTCACAGCTGTTGAGGCAGGCGTCCGTCTGAATCTGGTTTCCGTCATCGCAGGTTTCAACGCCTCCGCGAACGACCCCATCACCACAAACCGCTAGGTCGCAATTGTTTCGGCAAGCGTCGGTATCGTCTGCGTTTCCATCATCACAAGCCTCGATGCCAACGGCTACAACGCCGTCACCACAGCGCTGCGCTTCGCAGGTATTGCGGCAGCCATCGGTGTCGATTTGATTACCGTCGTCGCATGCCTCACGACCTTCCCAAACGGATCCATCGCCGCACCGAGCGGCTTGGCAGTTGGCTAAACACGAGTCGGTCTGAACCTGATTCGCGTCGTCGCATTCCTCTGCACCAATCCAGAGAATCCCATCACCGCAGCGCGCCTGCTCACAGGCGTTCGTGCATTCATCGGTGTTCACCTCATTGCCATCGTCGCAGTCCTCGCCTGCATCAACCCGAAGGTTTCCACATGCCTCCAAATGACAATCCGCTGAGCAACCGTCCTGATCCTCGGCGTTGCCATCATCGCACTCTTCGAACCCAAGCTCGCCAGCTTCTAGGTCTTGGCGACGAGTCGAGTCACCGCAGCGCGCCTCGACGCAAGCCGCCGTGCACGCATCAAAGGCGTCAACGTTGCCATCATCGCAAGCCTCATAACCGATCTCATCTTCCGATAAGTCAACACGCAAATAACCATCACCGCAGCGGGCAGAGACGCAGGTGCTGAGGCACGCATCGGTGTCTACTGCGTTGCCATCATCACAGGATTCGCCAGCTTGAACGACCCCATCACCGCAGCTCGCAGGGACGCAGTTGTTGCAGTCATCGGTCGGGTCATCATTACCGTCGTCGCAGCCCTCAAGAGCGTTGACGATCCCGTCACCACAAAACGCGACCTGGCAGCTCGAAACGCACTCATCGGAGTCGTCATCATTACCATCATCGCACGCTTCATATCCCGGCTCGTCCGGACCTAGATCAGCCCGCACCAAGCCGTCACCGCATGCCGCCGCTACACACCCACCAACGCAGGCATCCGTGTCGCTGTCGTTGCCATCATCACAGGCTTCATAATAGGATTCACCTTCGGCTAGATCCATGCGCCTTAGGCCATCGCCGCAGGTCGCCAGTACGCACGAGGCGAGGCAGGCGTCAGCATCGTCTTCGTTGCCGTCATCGCAGGCCTCATGCGCTGGGTCGGAAGGATCCAAGTCAGCGCGCAAGATCGAGTCACCGCAGACCGCATTTTGGCAGCCATCAGTGCAGGCGTCGTTCGCCTCCTTGTTGCCGTCGTCGCACTGCTCATCTGCTTCGATCTGGCCGTTGCCGCAGGCTGCAGGTGTCTCGCGCACCACCACCTGTTCAGAACAAGACAGGGTCAGCAAAACAGCGAACACACTCAGCGAGCGCAACAGCGCATACGATCGAATCATAAATCACCTCGAACAGACCTGTCCCACTGTGCCGGGTTGATCAATCTTCTACAAGTGACCGCAGCGGGATTCGAGGCTAAACCAGCGGGCTCAAGAATAGAGCCATGTTAGCGCTCACTGCCCCCGCCCAAAGCACGGTGCGCAGTAACGCTCGATCGCTGCTGTAAGCCCAATGATAGAGCAGCCTGAAGGCGAACCAAGAGATCGCTAAACCATGCATCAACGGAGTCGCTGTGCCCACCGAAGCGGCGACCAAAATAGCGGCAGCAAAGGGAGGGAAGGCTGCAATCGCGTTGTAATGCGCTGCTCTTAGCCGAGCACCCTTTCCGGTGAGTGCGTCTTGCTGTGCACGCGGTTGGCGGTTGTCGTAATGCCCATCATTAGCAACCGCCATGGCGACGCCCAAGGGAATTTTGCTGCCGACATAAGCCCAAAGGTAAGCGGCAGGAAGATACCAAAAAAGCGCGCTCATCGATTGAACCTCACTCGGGTTATTGAGTTTTCCCAGTTACCGACTTGCCCGAAGAGCGTTCCTAGTGTCCAACCCTCGCAGACCTTATCCTAACCCGAGGCGAGCCCATGACCGACAAGCCGGCCACAGCCCACACCCAGCGCCGAGCGGTCCCAACAAAACACCTGCTCGGGACCCAGTGGACACGCTCCGAGGCGACCGTTGGCGGTCGTCACTTTCAGGTGATTGCGCTCTTAGCGGCACAACCCACACCCTGGGTGCGCGTGCGCCTCGAGGCGGTGTTGACCGGCCGCTTTATTGAGGTCGAGCGCACCGAGCTCAAAAATAGCGAACTCTGGAGCCCGGGCTGGCAGCAGATCGTCACCGACGAGTCGAGTGAGCCTCCTACAAACGGGTAATGCTCGCCTGCCCGTGACCGGACCTCACAGCGCCTTGAGCTTGCGTGTTAGCGCCTGCGTTGTAAGACCCGCCACCACCGCCAGCGTAGTAGCATTGCGTCGCCACCCCGCCGCCTGAGTAGCCGCCGCCACCGCCAGCGGTATGCTGGCGGTTACCGCATAAGCCATACCCGCCACCGCCACCACCGCCAAAGCCGCCGTCACCGCCGTAGGTGTTCATGCGCGACCCGCCGGTTGCGTTGTTGCGTACCGTGTTCCAACCCCGTCCGCCGGTGTTGGGCGCATCGTTACCGTTCGCTCCACCCTGACCTTGATTATCTTTGGCGACGGTCCCTGACTCGCTCGTCGTACCGTGGGCGCCGCGCGACGCATCGTCGCCGTTGTTGTGAAGCCCTGAGCCGCCGCCGCCGCCAGCGACGATCAGCGGTTGGTTCGCCCCTGCGCGCCAGACAAAAGTCCCGCCACCGCCGCCGCTGCCGCCATTGGCCGAGTTACCCGACGGCGAGATGATCCCCTTTTGCCCCACGACGATATGAATCTGCTCACCAGAGTTCAGCGTAAAATCACCGCGCATCCGAGCGCCCATGCCGCCCTCTCGACCCGAATGGTTAACGCCGCCTTGAGCCCCCCAGACCTCAATGCGATAGGTTCCATCATCAGGGACCGTCCAGATCTGAACCCCAGCAGCGATCGATAAGTTCTGGTTATCCTGAGCCCAACCGACGCCATTGTAGGCGTTACGACACTGCTGGACCGATGGACCGTCCTGAGACTCTTGACCGCAGGTGGTGAAGGTGTGGCTGGTAAAGTCGAACAAGTTCTCATTAATACAAGCCGCTGAGCAGCCGTCACCGTCAACGTTGTTGCCATCATCGCAGCCCTCGACACCAGCCTGGACGTGACCATCACCGCAGCTTGCGGCGAGGCAGCTGTTGATGCAGCCATCCGTCTGGACCTCGTTGCCGTCGTCACAAGCCTCAACGCCCGCTTGCACCTCACCGTCGCCGCAGCGCGCCGAGACGCAGTTGTTCAAGCACGCGTCCGACGGGTCCTGGTTGCCGTCATCGCAGGCTTCGACCCCTTCTTGAGTGTGTCCGTCGCCGCAGCTCGCAAGGCTGCAGTCATCGAGACATGCATCCGTCTGGAGTGGATTACCGTCGTCGCAAGCCTCGACGCCGTCGTGAACCTCTCCATCACCACAACGCGCGGCTGAACAGTCGGACAGACAGGCGTCGGTTTGCACCTCGTTGCCATCATCGCAGGCTTCCATACCCTCGTAGACCAAGCCATCCCCACACCGAGCCGCTATGCAGGCGTTGAGGCAGCCATCGGTTTCGACCTGGTTGCCGTCGTCGCAGACCTCGACCCCGTCGTGGACGACGCCATCGCCGCAGCCCGCTAGCGTGCAGTTGTTCAAGCAGTCATCGGTTTGCGCTTGGTTGCCGTCATCGCAGGCTTCAAAACCCAGCTCGCCGGGCTGTAGATCAAGCCGGCGCACCTGGTCACCGCAGCGCGCTAAGGCGCAGCCGTTCAAACAAGCATCAGCGTCGCTTGCGTTGCCATCGTCGCAACCCTCAACGCCCTCATGAACCACGCCGTCGCCGCAGCGAGCGGCGGAGCAGTCGGTTCTGCACGCGTCTGTCTCGACCTGGTTGCCGTCATCGCAAGCCTCTTGACCGTTGTGGACCACGCCGTCGCCGCAGCGTGCGACCTCACAGTTATTCAAGCAGCCGTCGGTGTCGTCGTTGTTGCCGTCATCGCAGCTCTCGATGCCTTGCGCGATCACGCCGTCACCGCAGCGCACAGCGACGCAGTTGTTTCGACAGTTATCGTCATCGATCTGGTTGCCGTCATCGCATTCCTCGCGCCCCTCCCAGACCTCGCCGTCGCCGCAACGCGCCACCTGGCAGTTCTCGAGGCAGGCGTCCGTTTCGACGGCGTTGCCGTCGTCACACTCCTCAACGCCGACGTGGAGAATTAGGTCGCCGCAGCGCGCCTCAACGCAGCCGTTGGTGCAGGCGTCACCGTTTGCACGGTTCCCGTCATCGCAGGCTTCATAGCCCGGTGCACCGGGCTCTAAGTCTTCGCGCAGCATAGCGTCGCCGCAGCGAGCTGGCGCGCAGGTGCTCAGGCATGCGTCGAGCTCATCAGCGTTGCCATCGTCGCAGCGCTCGCCGGCTTGAACCACGCCATCGCCGCAGGTCGCAGGCACGCAGTTATTGCACTCATCGGTGGGGTCGTCGTTACCATCGTCGCAGCCTTCATTAGGGCCGAGGATCCCATCGCCGCAGCGAGCGGCGATGCAGGTCGAGAGGCAATCATCGGTGTCGTCTGAGTTGCCGTCGTCGCAGGCTTCGAACTCTAAGGCGTCCTCATCCAGGTCGGTGCGCACCACGCCGTCGCCGCAACGAGCCTGAACGCAGCCGCTCAAGCAGCTGTCATCGTCAGCAGCGTTGCCGTCATCGCAGGTCTCAAAACCGGGCGCGCCCTCGGCCACGTCTCGGCGAACCACGCCGTCGCCACAAGCGGCTACTAAGCAGTTGGTTCGGCACGCGTCATCGTCTGCGTCGTTGCCATCATCACAGGCTTCGTAGTCTGGCTCACCGGCGCTCAAGTCAGAGCGTAAAACCGCATCACCGCAGCGCGCCGTTTTGCAGCCGTCCGTGCAGGCATCCGAGGGCTCTTCATTGCCATCGTCGCATTGCTCGTCGCCGTCTACTTGTCCATTACCGCAAGCTGCCTGCGTTTCACGAACTACGACCTGGTCACCGCAGGACCAACTCAACACAATGCTCATGACTAAAGCCGAGCGAATCCAGTACGCTTTCGAGCTCAAAAGATCTCTCCTCTAATCAAAATTTCAGGACATGATACAGCCTGACCGCCAGGCTGACTATTGTCCCCATCGAATGATCACCTGACCATTTCCTGTACGCCCGCCGGTAGAGGTCGAGCCATTGCTGACGCCTCCAATATAGCTGCTGCCGCCGCCGCCGCCGACGGCGTAGCCACCGCCACCGCCGTAGTAACCGCCGCCGCCGCCGGCGTCATGGTAATTGCCACGACCGCCGCCCACGCCCAAAGAGCCAGCCACGCCGCTCGTTCCAGCCGAGCCGCCGCCGTTCTGGGAGCCACCGCCACCAGGCGTTCGACCGCCGCTGTGCGACTGACCATTTGCCCCGGTCAGACCACCACCAGCGCCACCGGTGCCATGGTTCGGGCTTCCGGTATTACCCGCGCCGCCGCCGCCTGCGACGATCACGCGGTTCCCCAAGCCCTGTCCGCCACGGCGCACATCCGAAGCGCCGCCACCGCCGCCGCCATACTGACCGCCGCCGCCGCCGCAGATGTAGCCGCCACGGCCGCTCTTAACGCCCTTCTCACCGACGAAGACATACAGGGTCTCTCCGGGGGTCACGCTCAGTGTACCCGTCGCATAACCGCCCTGACCGCCGTCCTCTTGGTCGGGCATTCCCGCGCCGACAGAGCCGCTCCCTTGGGCGCCTCGAGCCTCGATCGTCACCGAGTTGGCGCAAGCGGGCACCACGAAGCTCTGCACGCCGCCCGAGTAGTTGAAGGTCCGACTGTCCGGGGTGCAGTTGTTCTCGCAAGTGTTCGAGCAGGCGTCGTTGTTGTTGTTGTTGCCGTCATCACACGCCTCAACGCCGACTTGTACTAGACCGTCGCCGCAGCGAGCAGCCACGCAGTTGTTGAGGCAAGAGTCGGTCTGGATGCCGTTCCCGTCATCGCAGGCTTCGACGCCCGCTTGCACCACTGAATCGCCGCAGCGAGCCGGCACGCAGTTGTTAAGGCAAGAGTCGGTCTGCGTTTGATTGCCGTCATCGCACGCTTCCACTCCGGCTTGAACCACCGAATCACCGCAACGAGCCGCCGCGCAGTTGTTCAGGCAGCCGTCGGTGTCGTCGTTGTTGCCGTCGTCACAACCTTCAACCCCCGCATGAACCACGGAATCACCACAGCGCGCAGCGGTGCAGTTGTTCAGGCAGCCGTCCGTTTGGACCTGATTTGCGTCATCGCAAGCTTCAACGCCTGCTTGGATCAAGCCGTCGCCGCAAGCTGCTGCCGTGCAGTCATTGAGGCAACCATCGGTCTGCGCCTGATTACCATCATCGCAAGCCTCATAGCCCTCTTGACCCACCTCGAGGTCGCCGCGCCTTTGGCCGTCCCCGCAGCGCGCCACTTGGCAGGTGTTCAGGCAGCTGTCCGTCTCGATTTGGTTGCCATCGTCGCAAGCCTCAACGCCCTGCTGAATAATCCCATCGCCGCAGAGCGCTCGCTCGCAGCTGTTGGTGCAGCCGTCATTGCGAACTCGGTTCCCGTCGTCGCAAGCCTCAACGCCATCCCAGGTCTGCCCGTCGCCGCAGCGCGCCGTGACGCAGAGCGTGAGGCAGGCGTCGGTGTCGACTTCGTTGCCGTCGTCGCATTCCTCGACACCGACCTGAAGGATCGCATCGCCGCAGCGAGCCAGCGCGCAGGCGTTGGTGCACGCATCGGTGTCCACCCGGTTGCCGTCATCACAGGTTTCCCCTGCGTCCACGCGGCTGTTCCCGCAGCGCTCGACACGGCATGCGCCATCGCAGCCGTCACCGACTCGCTCGTTGCCATCATCGCAGGCCTCGCCCTCATCGACGCGTCCGTTACCGCAGCCTTCGGTGCGGCAGACCGCATCGCAGCCGTCGCCCGCATCCAGATTCCCGTCATCGCAGCTTTCGACCCCATCACGCAGCACGCCATCGCCGCAAGCGGCAACTAGACAGCGGTTTAGGCAGGCGTCGGTGTCGACTTGATTCCCGTCATCGCAAGCCTCAAAGCCGGGGTCCCCTTCACCGAGCCCTTGGCGTAAAATGCCATCGCCACAGCTCGCTAAACGACACGCGCTGGTGCAGGCATCGGTGTCGACATCGTTCCCGTCATCGCACGCTTCGCCTTCGTCTCGACGCCCATTGCCGCAGCGCTCACTTCGACATTCAAGGTCGCAGCCGTCACCCACCTCTTGGTTGCCGTCGTCGCAGACCTCGCCAAGATCGACACGACCGTTGCCGCAGGCTTCGATCTGGCAGGCTAGGTTGCAGCCATCACCCGCTTCTTGGTTGCCGTCATCGCAGGTCTCGCCGGGATCGCGCCGGCCGTTACCGCAGGACTCAAGCAAGCACTCGGCGTCGCAGCCATCGCCCGGCTCAAGGTTGCCATCATCACAGCCTTCGGCCAGCAGATTTCGGATCCCGTCACCGCAAGCCGCTTCCAAGCATTCATTCGTGCAGGCGTCGGTGTTGGCGCGATTGCCATCGTCACAGGGCTCACCATGGTCGAGGCGTCCATTGCCGCAGATTTCGCTCAAGCAGTCGTCAGAGCAGCCATCACCCACGGCATTGTTTTCATCATCGCACTCTTCAGCTCCGGGTTCGCCAACGCCGAGGTCTAATCGAAGGATTCCATCGCCGCAGCGGGCTGGCTGACACCCATCGCTGCAGGCGTCTGCAGGGTCGGCGTTGCCATCGTCGCAGAGCTCCTGACCCTCGTGCAAGAATCCATCGCCGCACACCGCCGCGGCGCAGCTGCTCAGGCAGGCGTCGGTCTCCACAACGTTGCCATCGTCGCACTGCTCACCTTCTTGGACGACGCCATCACCGCAGCTCGCGGGCTGACAGGCGTTGCAGTCATCGGTGGCGTCGTCGTTACCATCGTCACAGCCCTCACCGGGGCCCACGACTCCGTCACCGCAGCGCGCCTCAAGGCAGTTGGTTAGGCAGGCATCTTCGTCATTATCGTTGCCGTCATCACAAGCCTCATAGCCCTCATCGCCGGCGAGCAGGTTCGTCCGCAGAACTCCGTCGCCGCAGCGAGCGACAATGCAGCCGCGCAAGCAGCCGTCTGAATCCTCGGTGTTGCCATCATCGCAGGCTTCAAATCCGGGGTCACCCTCGGACAGATCCACCCGCACGATGCCGTCACCGCAGGCGGCGATCACACAAGCCGAGGTGCAGCCATCGCCGTCGTCAAGGTTACCATCATCGCACGCTTCGAAGCCGACGTCTCCCGCACCGAGATCGCTGCGAAGAGCGCCGTCGCCGCAGAGCGCCGTCTCACAGGCGGCGGTGCAGCCGTCATCGTTTGAGGTGTTGCCGTCATCGCACTGCTCTGAGCTCTCAAGCTGACCGTTTCCACAAGCAGCCGGTGTTTCTCGAACCACCACCTGATCACCGCAAGCGATGATCAGCAACGCACCCAAAACAAGTCGTCGCATACCCTGTCCCCTCAGGTTTCCCGTAGGGAAGAAGGATCAACGATCAACACAGTAAACGCAAGCGCTGGCAAGCATCGGCAGCTAGCCTGCGCTCGAACGACAAGCTTAATTGGTGATGAGGAGCACCACCATCATGCACAGATCATGGAGCCAGCGAATCGGCGTGCTGATGACCCAAGGCAGTCGAAAGACCACAAGGAGCAGGATCAAAAATCCCCAAGAACCAAGATTGGATAGGCGCTCAGCGAGCGCATCGGGAAGAAAGGGCGCCAGAACCTTCTCTCCATCAAGCGGGGCGATCGGCATCAGATTGAAGACCGCAAGCAAGCAGTTGATGTACATGAAGCGCTGCAGGGCCCATGCGAGGGTTGCGGCGCCGCCGCTCGTGTCCAGTGAATCCAAGGCGCCGATCAGCGCCTCCTTGGGGAGGGCGCCCGAGTTGAGCAAAAGACCCAAGCCAATCGCGGCGCCAAAAGCTTGCACTAAGTTGCTACCAGGCCCGACAACAGCCACTAAAAATTCGCCCCACTTGCGCTGCAAACGGCGTCCCCAGAGCGTACGATTCCAGCGCCCAGCGTTGTACGGGACGGGGCGACCCGCAGCGACGAAGAACCCACCAAACTGAAGCCCTAGAAAGGGGATCAGTAAGGTCCACATCGGATCTGAATGGCTGATCGGGTTGAGGGTCACTCTGCCGAGATCTGCAGCCGTCGGATCACCGAGTTTGGTGGTCGTCCAAGCGTGCGCCCACTCGTGAATGGTGATCGACAAAACCAACAGCAAAACCGTGGCAATATTCTCGCTGGTGACTGCGTCCACTAGAGCCCAACAGCCCGCTCAAAGCCCGACGCATCGACCTGCGACAGAGCCGCAACCGACAAGCCGCTGACGCCGGCGATCTCAAGCTGGTCGCCGCCCGTTTGACCAATAAAGCAAAGCGGGACACCGGCTGCAGCGCAACGCGCCTCAAGGGCTTGCTTTTGCGCTGCGGTGACGCTGACCAAAGCGCGGGCGCCGTCCTCAGCGAAGAGCGCTGTACCTAAGTCCTGATGCACGTCGGTTAGATCGTAGGTGCCGCCGATTGGCTGGTCCTGGCGAGCCGAGGCTCTTACCAACGCCATCGCCAAGCCACCGATGCTCAGATCGTGAGCCGATGAAACCGCTCGGCTCTGGACCAAATCCACCAGCAGCCCGACGAGGGCTCGCTCAGCTTCAGGCTGAAACGCTGGTGGCTTGCCCGACACACGCCCGAGCGCCGCTTTCTGATACACGCTGCCACCAAACTCACCCTTTGTTGAGCCCAGCACGGCGACGTCGAGACCTGCGGCACTAAAGACGCTGCGAACCCCATGGTCGCAATCGTCAGCCAGGCCCACCAAACCAATACTCGGTGTCGGATGGATGTCGTTGCCATCGGTGGTGTTGTAGAAGCTCACATTGCCTGACACCACCGGGCAATCGAGCACCTTCGTCGCTTCGGTGATCCCATCGACCGCCTCGCTGAATTGCCACATCACCTCAGGGTGCTCAGGGTTACCAAAATTCATGCAGTCGGTGATCGCACGTGGCGTTGCGCCGACACAGGCGACGTTGCGCGCGCCCTCCGCCACCGCCATCGCGCCACCGGTCCAAGGATCAAGCCAGCAGTAACTCGGGTTGCAATCCGCGGTGACCGCTAGCCCCTTGCCGTTGGGCAGGCGCACCAAGGCGCCGTCTCCGCCTGGCGGTACCACGGTCCCGAGACGGACCATATGATCGTACTGCTGATACACCCACTTCTTGTCGGCGACGTTCGGATGAGCCGCTAAACGCTCGATCCACATTGCGGCCGATTGCGCATCGAGCTTTGGAAGGGTCGTCGGGTCAAAGCTCTGCCGCGCCCCAAGATCAGCAGGCGCCGCCATCGGGCGGTGATACACCGGACTGGCTTCGCTCAGCGGCATCGCCGGCAGGTTCGCTTTAACCTCGCCGTCTTTGATAATCCGCACCATGCCGTCACCGGTCACCGTGCCGACGCGGGCACACTCAAGGTCCCAGCGCTCGAAAATCTCTGCGATCTCATCAACACGGTCTGGTGAGGTCACCAAGAGCATCCGCTCCTGACTCTCGCTGAGCATCAGCTCAAACGCAGTCATGCCCGGCTCTCGGGTGGGTACTTGGTCGAGATCCATCTCAACACCAGTCCCTGCACGCCCCGCCATCTCGAAACTCGAGGAGGTCAAACCGGCCGCGCCCATGTCTTGAATGCCGACGACGGCGTCGGTTTGGAACAGCTCAAGGCAGGCTTCGAGCAGCAGCTTCTCGTAGAAGGGGTCGCCCACTTGAACGGTCGGGCGGTCCGCCTCAACCTCGGAGTCAAAGGCGCCAGACGCCATGGTGGCGCCGCCGATGCCGTCACGTCCCGTTTTCGCGCCCACATACAAGACCGCGTTGCCCACGCCGGAGGCGGTACCGTAAAAGATATTGTCGGCAGCCACCGTCCCGACGGTCATCGCGTTCACCAAGATGTTGCCGTTGTAGCTCTCATCAAAGGTGACTTCACCGCCGACGGTCGGCACGCCAATGCAGTTGCCGTAGCCAGCGATCCCAGCCACCACACCCTCGACCAAGCCTTTGGTCTTGGGATGATCCGGCGCGCCAAAGCGTAAGCTGTTGAGCGAAGCGATCGGTCGAGCGCCCATGGTAAAGACATCGCGCAAGATGCCACCCACTCCCGTCGCGGCGCCCTGATAAGGCTCGATAAAGCTAGGGTGGTTGTGACTCTCCATCTTAAAAGCGAGCGCCAGGCCGTCGCCGGCGTCGATGATCCCTGCGTTTTCACCTGGACCGCAGATGACCTGGGGTCCTTCGGTATGAAACCGGCGCAGGTGCGCTTTGGAGCTCTTGTACGAGCAGTGCTCGTTCCACATCGCCGAGAAGATGCCGAGCTCGGTAAAGCTTGGGACGCGCCCAAGAATCTCGACCGCTTTGGCGTACTCCTCGCTCGTCATGCCCAGGCTTTTGCCGAGCGCTTCGTTAACTTGAGGTTCATGAATCATCGTATTGATCCCAGCATGCTTTCAAAGAGCATCTTGCCGTCTTCGCCGCCAAGGATGCCTTCGGCGTAGCGCTCAGGGTGAGGCATCATCCCGAGGACGTTGCCTTGAGCGTTTAAAAGACCCGCTACGTTACCTCGCGCGCCATTCGGGTTGTGCTCGGCGCCGACGTCGCCGTGCTCATCACAATATTGCAATAAGATCTGCCCGCTTTGCTCCAAGCGCGCCCACGTCTCATCATCACAGGTCCAGTTGCCCTCCATGTGGGCGATCGGGATGACCAACGGACGATCGACGCTCACCGCCTGGGTGAAGGTCGAGTCCTTACGATTCACCTTGAGATGCACCGGCTTACAGATGAACTTGCCGGACGCATTGTGGAGCATCGCACCTTCGAGCAAACCCGACTCCAACAGGATCTGAAATCCATTGCAGATCCCGATCACGCGCCCGCCTCGCTGGGCGAAGGCGATCACCGCCTCCATGATCGGCGAGAAGCGAGCGATCGCGCCGCTGCGCAGGTAATCGCCATAGGAAAATCCACCCGGAATACAGACCGCATCACAGCCTTCGGGAAGCGCCGTCTCCTTGTGCCAGACCCGCTCGACGTGGTGCCCCAAAACGTCCCCTAAGACGTGGGCGCAGTCGTCGTCGCAGTTGCTCCCCGGAAAGGTGATCACCGCCACGCGCTTGCTCACGCTTGCCATGTGACACTCCAGGTCTCAATCACCGGGTTTGCCAGCAGCTTATCAGCCGCTTCTTCAACCTGTGATCTAGCCTCTTCTTGGGTCAAACCTTCAGCGATTTCGAGCTCAATTCGCTTGCCCACGCGCACCCCGCAGACAGCGGACATCCCCATGTTCGCTAGCGCGCCCTCGACGGCTTTGCCTTGAGGATCGAGCACCTTTGGATTGAGCATCACTTCAACGATTGCACGCATGATCTATCTCCCCGCCCTACGGGCGTTGCTCCGCTAGCGCTTTGGGGGGGCTCAAACAAGCGCGCAGCGGTTCTTTGAACTAGCCAACCTGGAACGAGGCACCTATGGGGAGCCTAGTCAGACACAGGAGACCCCCATGAAACGCTCTCTTCTACTTGCTCCCGTTATGGCCCTCGCGGCCTGTGCGCACGGTAACTCAGGGCTGATGTCGCCGGTGCTGATCGAGGGCAACCCGGTCCATGGAATCGCCGACTTTGTGCCTGCGGACACTGCGTTCTTTATCGCGACAGTAAACTCACTCCCCGAGGTCATGCGCAGGCGCAGCATGACCATGGGCGCCAAGAGCCTTCAGAAGCAGCTGAGCAAGCTCATCGACAAAGCGACCAAAGAGCTCGAGCACATCGGCTCGCCATCAGAGGACTTGGGCACCCTCGACAGGCGTCGCCGCAATGCGATGAAAGCGCAGGCGCAGCTGCAGATCGATCGCTACACCCCGCTCCACAGGCTCTTCGTTGAGCTCAGCGCTGACGGCGGGATCGAGCGCTTTGGCTTGAGCGATGACCTCAAGGGTATGGTGTACGCTCTGGGCACCACACCGGTCCTTCGGATGCGCCTTGCTGACCCTGAAAAATTTGATGGCAAGCTGCTCGATTTGCTCTCGCAGTACGAGGTCACTTGGGAAGCTAAGAAGGCTGGCAGCCAAAGCTTTCGAGTGCTTCAGATCCCCATGCAGCATGACGAGCCACAGCTCAGGGTGATCCAACTCTATCACCGCGGTGACTTGGTCCTATCGGTGAGCGCTGAAGGTCACGCTGCTGCGCTCGTCCCGTGGCTCATAGGACACCACCCGCCGGCGCAAAGATTAGCTCAAAGCAAGCGACTCAACGATCTGCTCAAAGGCGCCCTCAAAGGTCAGACCCGTTACGTGGTCGGCGCGCTCAATGCAGGCGGATTGGTTAAAGCGGTCCAGACCCAGCACCCCCACCCTGACTTGGGATCAGATACTCTGCGCGCAGAGATCGAAAAGAATCCCAACGCGGCGGCAAGAGTTGATCAAGGCATGGCTCAAGCGACTTTGGTCACGAGCCTGTTCGGCGAGAGCACGGTGGTGGGCGATATCAGCTCAGCTGGCGTCATGACCACGCGCCTCGATCAAGGGCTCTCTCCGATGCTCAAGAGCGTGGCGGCACTCGGCGTCGCCATCCCAGGCCCTCAGACCTTAGAAAACATGCGGTTTGACTTGAGCTTCGGCGTTGACCTGGCTCGACTCTCGAGAGACCTGCCCAAGGAGCTCCAAGCCCATATCGACGAGCAAGCAAAGGCCGGCATGGTGACCACCAAAACGTCGGCTTCCGGAGAGCGCCAAGCAGCCGCTAAAGAGCAGCCGCTCATCAAGCTGCCGAAGGTGGGGTTCATCCCCCCTGTGGTCACGCAACACCTCGGCGCTCGAATTTCGCTGCTGGATGTGAACCTTAAGGCTGAGTCGATCTTGAGCCTGATCGGCAGCTTGAAGCTGATCGTCGTCCTCGGCTCTAAGAACCCGGACGTCTTAATGCAAATGGCGGGTCAGATGAGACCGCTCGCTCGAGCCTTGAGCGGTCTTGAGGTCCCCAGCGATGGCACCCCAGTCTCGCTCGACGGCAGGGTCCCGCTACCCGGTGCCTACATCGCCAAAACCGATCGCGCCCTGGCGCTTAGCTTTGGACCGGGTAGCGCCGAGAAGATGACGCAATGGCTCAAAGCCAAACCCGTCGCTAACCCGCCGGTCATGACCTTAAACATCGATCAGACCTTGATCACCGACGGGATTAAGCGACTGCTGTCGGAGATGAGTAAAAAAATGTCGGCTCAGCCGCGGGTCAGTGCGAGTCAGAAGCTACAAAAAGAGATGCTTGAGGAGTTGTCCGAGTCGGCAGTCTTTATGGGCTCGACTTCGATGACGTTGCGGAGCTCGGAGCGTGGCTTCACCATGGAGATGACGCAGGATGTAAAAGAACTCCTTACACCAGAGCGGTCGAGCGACTAGCCAGAGCCCCTCGATCGCGGCTATTCTCCTTTAGGAGGGTTTCGTTCTGCGCATCTTGTCGATCATCTTAGCTCTGACTTTGGCGCTGCCTGGCGTCACGCCGATCGCTATGGCGCAAACGCCCGGAGTCTTTGAAGGCTCAGAGGGAACGTTGATCGCTCAGTCTCGGCGACGGCGACGGCGACGGCGCGGGCGACGCTCAACCGCGCCGAAGCCCAAACCGAAAGCAAAGGCTGAAGCTGAGGCGAAGGACAAAGACGCCAACAAGCCGGACGTCAAGGCGAAGAAGAAGAAGAAAGCCAAGGCGGCGAAAAAGAAGGCTGCGAAGAAGAAGGTCACGAAGAAAAAGAAAAAGAAGAAGGCGCCTAAAGTGGCGAACGTTAAGGGCCCCTTCCTACCCAAGAACTTCGGGAAGATTGTCATGTACTCCGGAGTGGGTTTGACCGCCGTGGGACTCGGCGTTGCCGGCTGGGGCGCTAGTGTTCACAACGGCGCCGTCGCCGAGCGCCACACCTTGCAGGACCGTGAGGCGAACAACGACAACCAGATGCAGGCGTTTTATGATCTGCACTCGGACATGGAGACCGGAAAGTTGATCCATTTTACCGGCTTGGGCATCGCCGGCTTTGCTGCGTTGACCGCTGCGGTAGGTAGCCTCTTATGATCCGCCTGGGCTCCTTGATGGTGGCGCTCGCATGCGCGGGGTGTTTGCAGGCTTTCGAGCCACGCAATCCGCCTTGTTTCGAGAAACAAGACTGCCAAGCCATCGCTCCAGACTTTAACAAGACGTACAACTGCGAGGCGCGAGCGGGCGGCACGCCGCGCTGCTACGAGAGCAGCTGCGGAAACGGAACCGTCGAGGGCGAAGAGTCTTGTGACGATGGCAACCTCAACACCAACGACGGCTGCGACAACAACTGCCAGGTCACAAGCTGCGGCGACGGCATTCATCGAACCGACCTCAACGAGGGCGAAGAAGGGTTTGAAGCCTGCGATGATGGGAACGATGTAGACGATGATGAATGCCGAAACAGCTGTGTTTTGGCAGCTTGCGGCGATGGGATCGTCCGCACGGACTTAGTCGAAGGGCAGGAGGGTTACGAAAGCTGCGACGACGGCAACATCGCCGATGGCGACGAATGCAACAGCCGCTGCACTGAGTCGGTCTGCGGCGATGGCCTGCCAGGGCTTGGAGAGGGCTGCGATGACGGAAACGACAACGAAGAAGATGATTGCCTGAGCACGTGTCGCCGCCCGGGTTGTGGCAACGGCGTGCGCGACAACGCCGAACAGTGCGATGACGGCAACCAGTCAAACCGTGACGACTGCCTCACGACCTGTGTGAGCGCTCGCTGCGGTGACGGACACCGGCACGAAGTGCTTGAAGGCTGCGACGATGGGAACCAGATCGACGACGATAACTGCAGAAATGACTGCATTCTGACCAGCTGCGGCAACGGTGAGGTGGATCCAGGCGAAACCTGTGATGATGGAAACAACGTCGACACCGACGGCTGTAGAAACCACTGCGCGCCCGCTCGCTGTGGCGATCTGATCGTTCGAACCGACCTCGATGAAGACGAGAACGGCTACGAGGGTTGTGACGATGCGAACCCTTCCAACACCGACGACTGTCTGAACAACTGTCAAAGGGCTCGATGCGGCGATGGCTTTGTCCGAACCGACCTAGGCGAAGAGGATGTCGGCTACGAAGTCTGTGACGATGGGAACCAGATCGAAGAGGATGGCTGTCGCAGCACCTGCGTCCCCGCCCGATGTGGCGACGGCGTTTTACGCCAAGACTCGGACCATGAGGGGAACCCCTTTGAGCGTTGCGACGATGGGAACCAAGCCAACTCGGACGGCTGCAAGAACGACTGCACTGAGGCGGTCTGCGGCGATGGAATTACTCGACTTGATCTGGACCCAACAGATCCGGGCTACGAAGCCTGTGATGACGCCAACGAAGACAACGAAGATGGTTGCACGGCAGCGTGCTCCCTGCCGGGCTGCGGTGACGGCATCGTTCAAACGGGTGTGGAAGAATGCGACGATGGAAACGGCAACGATCAAGATGACTGCTCCAATAACTGCGTGATTAATGGCTTAGGAGTTCCGCGCCTGGCGCTCGGCGCCAACCACAGCTGCGCGGTACGATTGCGTGACCGGGTCCTGCGGTGCTGGGGAGACAACCGTGAGGGGCAGCTCGGGATCGGTCGAGACGTCAACAATCGCCCCGCTCCGACGACCATCGAAGAGCTGAGCAATGTGCTCACGGTCGCTGCGGGGGGGAACAACACCTGCGCAGTTCAAGATGATGGCGTGCTCTATTGCTGGGGTGATAACGAAGAAGGTCAAATCGGCGATGGTGGCGGCAACGATCGACTGAGCCCGACGCAGGTGCTCCGCGTCGGCGCGGTGCGACGAGTCGCCGTCGGCGCTTTGCACATCTGTGCGATCAGTCGAGGCGGTAACATGTACTGCTGGGGAGACAACCGCAGCGGACAGCTCGGTAATGGTAGCCTCCAGAGCTCGTCGGTTCCGCTCCAGGTGAGCTTATCCAACGCCAATGATATCGCCTTAGGCACCACGCACACCTGCGCAATCAAGCGTGGTCAGGTCTACTGCTGGGGTCGAAACGACCCGTACCAGCATCTCGGCTGGCAGGGGGCCGGGCGTCAGCGCACGCCTCGCCTAAACGCGATCAACGGGGTGTTTAGCCTCTCAGCGAGCGCCCAGTTCACGTGCGGATCGTCAACTCAAATCAACAACCTAGGCGGCTTGGACGGTGTGGTTTGCTGGGGCAGAAATGACACCAATAACTTAGGCACGGGCTCGCCATCCGAGGCCGGCTCAGCCGTGCGAGTGGGTTCACTCCAAAACGCTCGGCGGATCGCGGTGGGTGATGGTCATGGCTGCGCCGTGCGTCGCTCAGGGACGGTTCATTGCTGGGGAGACAACACCCAAGGGCAGCTCGGCGCGGGCAACGACAATGACACCAATGACCTCATGCAGGCAGGGCAGCTGACCGATGTCATCGAGATCAGCGCCGGTCGTGATCATACCTGCGCACGAGACACCGACGGATCGATCTATTGCTGGGGTGATAATGAGCACGGCACCCTAGGCTTAGGCGGCAACGACCGCCCCTCACCGACTCGAATCCAAACCTTCTAGATGCTTCAGTTTGGCGATCTGCCGATCCCGTCGCCCGCTTTGCTGGCGCCGATGTCAGGGATTACTGACCGTCCTTTTCGCCGGCTGATACGACGCTGCAACCCCGGCGCTGTCGGGCTGTTCACCACCGAGTTTATCTCGATCGAAGCCCTCTGGAATAAGAGCGAGCGCTCTTTGCTGATGATGCGGTCGGATGACGACGAGTTCCCTTTTGCCGTTCAACTCTTCGGCCGCGACATCGAGCGCATGGTGCATGCGGGTAAAATCGCGGTCGAGCGCGGCGCCCAGCTGGTCGATATTAATTGCGGCTGTCCAGCGCCCAAGGTCGTCAAACGTGGCGGCGGCGCTGCGCTGATGAAGGAACCCGAGCATCTCCAGGCGTTGGTTCAAGCGATGGTCGATGCGCTGCCGGTTCCGGTGACCGTCAAAACTCGGAGCGGTTGGGACGAGGAGTCTCAAAATGTGGTCGAGGTTGCGCTGAGAGCTCAAGACGCTGGCGCCAGCGCCGTCGCAGTGCACCCTCGGTCGCGCAAGAAGCTCTACTCAGGCAACGCCGACTGGGGTCTGGTTGAGCAAGTGGCGAGCGCCCTGACGATCCCGGTTATCGGATCCGGAGATATCCGGACACCAGACGAAGAGCGTGAGCGTTTTACGAACAGTGGCTGCGCAGCGTTCATGGTGGGGCGAGGAGCGCTTCACAACCCCTTCGTCTTTCGTGAGCTTGAGGCGGCGCGAACCGGCCACCCGGTTTTAGAGGCGAGCAAAGAGGAACGGATTACGCTGCTGGCTGACTATGCTCAGTTGTTGGCTGAAGACATGCCCGAGAGGGCTCACCTTGGTCGACTCAAGAACCTAGCCAATCGCATGACGCAACCCTGGCAAGCGCCGGAACTTCGATCTCGGCTGTTGCGCAGCACCTCGTCTTTAGAGTTACTAGACCATGTCGCTGCTGCGGCTGAGCTCTAGACCCAACCCCCTTTTCTTACGGGCGCTGCTAACATGACACTAACCAGTGAATCACCGGATTGGGCGCGCATCGCAGAAGCCGAATCAACATGGGCTGCGCCGGTGATGGTCACCGTGGTTAACACGAGCGGCTCAACGCCTCGCAAGGTCGGTGCGCGGATGCTCGTCGATGCGCAAGGAGACTGCCCCGAAGAGGACGCCGACCTACCGCACCCTGAAGGTACCGTCGGCGGAGGCGCCGTCGAAGCTCAAGCCATTCGCTTAGCTTTTGAGGCCTGGCGAGCTGGTGGCAGTTTGGTGCGGCGGACGGTACTTGGCGCCGAGATGGGTATGTGCTGTGGGGGCACGATGACGCTGATGGCTCAACCCTTAATTGAGCGCCCCACCCTGATCGTCTTTGGACTCGGACATGTCGGCGCTGCGGTCGCTCGACTCAGCACCGAATGCGGCTTTCGAGTGGTCGGCGTCGATGGACGTGACGAGTTGACCGAGCAAGCTAGCCCCTGGCTTGACGCGATACACCAAGACTTTGATCCCGAAACGCTGGCAGCGCTTCCCGATGGAGATCACGTGCACGCGCTGATCGTGACGCATGATCATGGGCTCGACCAAGAGCTCGTCGAGGCGCTGATCAATCGCCCCTTCGCCTCACTGCAGATGCTCGGCTCTCAACGTAAAGCCCTTCGCTGCAGAACGCGCCTCGAGGCTCAAGGCTTGACTCCTGAACGCATCGAGTCGCTGCATTCACCCGCGGGCTACGATATCGACGCAGAGACCCCTGCAGAGATCGCCGTCGCCTTGGTCGCCTATTTGGTGAAGCAACGCCGTGGCTAAGCCGCTCTGTGCAGGCTTGATTCCAGCCGCTGGCTTGGGTCGTCGCGCAGGCAAACCGAAGGCAGAGCTCATCCTAGCAGATGATCCAAGCCCCTTATTGCTGCGCTGCGCTGCCGGACTCAGAGCGGCGGGCGCTGATCAGGTTTTTGTGGTCATCCGGGAGGCACATCGAGCGCTCGCCGAGGAAGCGGGTGTCTTTGCTGTAGTCCCCAACCCGGCGCCGGAAACCATGATCGAATCGGTGCTCGCAGGCCTGAACCAGATCGAGCAAATCATGCCTCAAGCGGACGGTTTGTTGTTGTGCCCGGTGGATGCTGCTCGTGCGGCAGAGGCGGCTGCCGAGTGGCTCTCGCTAGCCTGGCAAGCTGATCCGGGTTCGGCGCTCATACCAGGTTATCGGTCCCAAACAGGACATCCCGCCTGGTTACCTAGAAATTTGTGGGACCAGCTGCGGTCACCAGGGTGCCTTGAGCTCGGCGCCCAGAGCGCCTTTGCTCAGGCGCGGGTGTGGGAGTGCAGTGATGAGGCGGTGCTCGATAATGTTAACGAGCTGTTTTAGCGCTCCCGCGCAGCGACGGCAGAACCTTGGCTCCGATCGCTTTGGAGTCGGGTAAGCCCTGAGTTCCGTCGTAGCGCTTGAGAAAGGTGATCACCTCTCGCGTCACCGCCGTTGGGGTGCTGGCTCCCGAAGTGACCACCACCGTACCATCAAGCGGTAAGCGCTCGATAGGCAGCTCGGCGACGCAGCTGACCTGAACCACAGGGACTCCAGCCACGTCATGACCCACCTCGGCTAAGCGGCGGCTATTGTTCGAGCGAGGGTCGCCCACGACCACGAGCAAATCAGCCCCAATCGCCTGCTCAGCGACCGCCTCTTGGCGAACTTGAGTGGCGAGACAGATCTCAGTGTGAACCATCGCCTCGGGGTAGCGAGCTTTGATCGTATCGATCACTGGCTTGATGTCCCATTGGCTCATGGTCGTTTGGTTGGTGATCAGTAAGCCACCAGCAGGCTCAGGTAAGTCAGCAACTTCAGCGATGGTGCTCACGAGATGCACTCGACCGGGGGCGACGCCACAAGCGCCTTCGGGCTCGGGATGACCAGGAACGCCCACGTAGTAGACCGTCCCTCCTTCGGCAACATGAGCTCGGATAAGATCATGAGTACGAGTGACGTCGGGACAGGTTGCGTCCTCGACGTGCAACCCTTTGGCCATGGCCTCAAGTCGGACCTGAGGCGAGACGCCGTGAGCGGTGAAGACCACCGTCCCCGACTCGACCTTATCGAGCAACGAAAGTCGGCTCTCGTCATCGCCATCGATACAGACAACGCCTATTTCTTCGAAGGCCTCGGTGACCTGCCGATTGTGCACCAGCATGCCCAGAACATGGATTGGACGCGGTAAATCAGGGTTGGCCGCGATGCGACGAACGAGTACCATAGCGTCGACGACGCCATAGCAATAACCACGTGGAGAGATCGCCCTTACTTGCATACTCTAAACCCCAAGCCCCGCTGAGTCGATCTTGAGAACAAGGCCAGTGCCGACTACCCTGTTCGGGCGGCATGTGCAGCAGGAAAGCGAAATTCTATGCGTGAACTGATCATGACCCTACCCCTTCTTGCGCTCGCTAGCTGTGCTCAGACCACACAATGTCGGGCTGACACAGACTGTGGCGATTTGGAATATTGCTACAAACTCCAACTCGATCCCGAGAACGCAGAGGGTACTGAACCCGGCTTCCCCTACGAAGAGTTCGGCACCTGCGCGTCCGACTGCACCACCGATGACGACTGCTACGGCAGCGCCCGCTGCACGCCCAAAGGCATCTGTAAGGACCTGAGCCTCAACTCCGACCGCCAATGGGGTGGCTATGAGCCCGGACTCTCCCAGCTCCTTGCAGGCGGTCGCTACGCCCCCATGCTCACCTGCTCAGGCTTTATGGAGTGTATGCTGAACTGCGAGAGCGACCCAGCGACCTGCAACGACTGCTTGCTGCAAGTCGATACGCCCTCGCTGTCGACTGCGCGCCCGCTCTGGGATTGCCTACTCAACGACTGCGGCAACACGAGCTTCTCGGTGTGCATGAACCAAGCCTGCGAAAACCAAAAGGTGATGTGCGTCGAGGACAACTAACCTAACCGTTGTTGGGTCCTGGCGTTCCACAGGTTTGTACGTAGCCGCCCTCTGCAAGGCCGAGTTGACTGGCCTCACCAGCATTGACCTCAAGAACGTAGCGCGCGGGAGCACCGCTCGGAAGCCCGCGCTCTGAGTACGGTCTCGTGTTCTTGAAAATCCGGACGATCTTCCCCTTGTGGTCGACGTAGACGATGTCGAGTGGAATACGGGTATTGCGCATCCAGAAGCTACGCTTCGCATCGTCTTCAAAGACGAACCACATGCCGGTCCGAGCTTTCAACTGATCCCTATTCATCAAGCCCTGGATGCGCTGCTTACGAGTCAGCGCCTCTTCGACCGGTATCGCGGTACCGGTTGCCTTAACAAGGACAGTTGGCAGGCAAGGCTGCGCTTGAGCGGATGGAGTCAGCAGCCAACCGCACAAGAAGAAGCCGATCAGCCGGATCATGGCCCAGCGTCAGCTGACGCTTGCTGTCCTAATGTGGACCACTCATCCGCACGAACGCAGTACGACGCGGGGGTGCAGTTCGTTTGCGCATCCCCTTCGCACTCACGACTCAGCGGTCCAAACTCAATCGGTTGTTCGCAGGTAAAACCTGCAGGACAATCGGCAGCTCGACTGCAGCGCTGAGTACAGTACGGATCGTTTCCGTTGACCGAGACGCAGAGGAACTGGAAGCAGCGCTCAAACGAAACATCAAGCGCAATACGGTTCTCACCGATACGCGGCTGAAGCACATCCAAAACAATCGCTTCATCCTGCGAGCATCGCTCACCGATATCGGTAGGTTCTGCGCAAGCGGCGAACAATAAGAAGGGTAGCAAACGGCTCATGCTAGCCATTTAGCGCTAAACGCGTCGGTTGACCATGACATCAGCGGCAAGTCCGAGGTATAGACTTGCTATGATAGCCTTCTTTGTTCTGATCGCCTCGACCCAAACGGTTGACCTCGGCCCCTCGTCGACGGTCCATGATGCCGTCACCATGCGTGCTGCGCCTGGGGTCAAAGTTCCATCCAAGCCCAAGCCGACGCTGACGTATTGCGCTCAAATTACAGGCGTGACTGCACCTTGGAAATCACCGCTCGAGATCCGAGTGGTCAGCGCGGCTTGGCTCAATAAGAACTTTAAGACCCCGGCGGGCAAGCGCAGGACGGGTCGCTACTACCCGAGCAAGAAGGGCCACCCTGCGCTCATCTATCTGGCATCGGGCCGTGATCTCAAAGTGAGCCTCGCGCATGAGTGGCTTCACCACCTGGCCTCGGTCCATGGCAAAGGCTGGTCCGAGTCTTGGATTGAATCGACAGCGAAGCACTGCGCACAATAAGCTGTATAGGTTACCGCTTGGTTCGAGCCATCACCGGCGAGGCGTCGGTGCCGTAGCGAGTTCGGTACCCGATGTAGCCCGACAGCACACGCTTCACGTAATCACGAGTTTCATCGAAGGGGATCTCTTCAACCCACTCGTCGATCGGCCGCTCTCCGTGCCGACGCTTCCAGCGATCCACACGGTTCGGCCCTGCATTGTACGCAGCGATGGCGTGCGCAACTCGGCCTCGGTAGCGTTTCAGTAAGTAAGCGAGGTAGCGACTACCCAGGCGAATGTTGAGGTTGGGCTCAAGCATGGACTTGCGCGAGGGATTACGAAGTCTCAGCCAACCGGCGATCTGCGCCGCCGTCGGCGGAATAATCTGCATCAGACCGAGCGCATCTGCCGAGCTGATCGCTCTGGGATTGAACTGCGATTCCTGGCGAATCAGAGCATACATCAGCATCGGATCAACCCGGTGGATCTTGCCCCACTTTCGCACCGAATACCAAAAGGGTCTCGGGTGAGCCTCCTTGAGCCAAACCAGGCGTTGCCCCTGAGTCAACGGCGGCAACTCTCCAGCCGCTTGCAAACCACGCAACCAACGCGCTCGCCCGCTGCGGTTGAGCGTTTGAAGTAGCGAACTCACACGCTCGAGCTGAGCCGAGGACGGCTCATTGATCGGCGCTAAACGAATGGAGCCGGCAAAGGAGCGCTGGCTGGCGCGCCCGAGCTGCTCGGGTAGCACGCTGCTCAAATAGCTCCCTAAGCCCTTGCGTGCGGCATTGCGCATCCCCGCACGGGCTAAACCCTCTGCCTTTACGAGCGCCGCGTCACTCGCCAGACGCTCCGTAGAGGCTTCAGCAGCCAAGCTCTCCACGCTGAAGCCACGAAAGGCGATAAAATCAAGCAGCGACGAGGTGTAATAATTAATCGGATAGTCGCGAAGCAGTTCGCCAAAACGAAGACGCGCCTTAGCCGGTTTTCCCAGCTTGAGTGAGGTTCGCCCTGCCCAATACAAAATACGGGCTCGCCCCTCTCCAATTCCACCACGAACGCCCTCTTGCAAGAGCGACTCAAAGAGCCGCAGCGCTTCAGAATAATTCGCCTCTCGATAATGAATCCAGCCTAGGCTCCACAAAATTCGAGCCCGGTTTCCCGTCAAGGGGTTGCGCACCATGATGCCGGTCAACGCTTTGCGCGCTTTGTGGAAGCGACCCAACCGAGCGTCCATGTCGGCGATCGCGAAGGTCGCCGCCTCGCCAACCTCGGCGCTCGCAGCGTACTTAGAGACTCGACCAAATGCCGACCTTGCGGCCGAGTACTTACCGCGGCGGTTCTGCATATCGCCGAGCCCGTAGTAGGCATGAGCGCGGCTCGTGGCGTCGCGAGCATCCCGAGCGGCTTGGCTGTAACGATGCACCGCAGACTTCCAATTTTTATGCTTCTCAGACGCTTTGGCGCGCGCCAGCGCAACCTCGCCTTTAAGGCGGCTGTTACGGACTGACCTTAGCGCATGATGAAGCCGTTTGAGCGTGCGGTCTGGACCGAACCCTCGGTAGTTGATCAAGCGCTTGCGCATGGTCGAGACGATGCGCCGCTCGGCCTTTCGATATAAGAACCCTCGCTGACCGCGCAGGGCGCTCAAGTCCAGCAAGGCCGGCCCGGCAAAAGCGGACAAAGGCTCGTCGCGGACCAGCGCTCGAAAGATATAGGCTGCTTCGTTGGTTCGCTTTGCGTCGCGCAGTAAAAGACCGTGAACGTAACGGCTCACCGGCTTGAGCACTTCATTGCGGTTGTTGCGCTCGCTAAGCTCGGCGAGCAGCTCATTATGCGAGGCGCTCTGGTAGCGCGTCCAAACCAGGAGCGCATCTGCCTCCGCAGCTTCAGCGGAATCATCGGGTATGGCTTCGAGAACGTCGATCGCTGAGGCGACATGCCCCTGACCCAATCGACAGCGCGCCAAACCCAGCAAAGCGGCGTCGCGAAGCGCTGGGTAGTCCCCAGCCAGCTTTTGAAAGCTTGAAGCGCAGGCTGTGTGTCGCTTGAGCCTTAATTCAGCCGAAGCTCGAAGAAACCGAACAGGGTTCGCAGATTCTGCCTTTGCGTTTCGCTTTAGCCATTTGTCCAAAAGCCTGAGGCTTTTTTGGTACTGCCCGCGCTGAAATGCTCGACGAGCGCCCGCGAGTTGTCCCTTTCGAAACGTGAGCCACAAGGTCCGCTCAGCGGCGCTCTCCGTCTCGCGACGGAGCAGCTCGGCTAAGTCTGGGCTAGCAAGCGACAGGCTCGCTTGCGCTGGAAACGCTGCTAAAGCAACGATCAGTATCGGCGCTATCATGCTTCCGTGCATGTTTCCTTTTGACGGGCTCCCTGCCCCTGTTGCCTAGTACCTACCATGCGGCCATGGCCGGCATCAACTGCAGCAGGCCAAAATACTCACCTACAGAGTCTAACGGAACCTTTGTCAGATTTATTAGGCGCCAAAATCGCTAGCTTACCAAACGAAAACTGCGCCGGCTCGGACCTCCATCGGGACCACACCACCGGCAGCGCCTTCGTACCCTGTGCTCGCCTCGACGAACCCGCCGAGCAAACCAAGCAGCTTGAGCTCATAACCACCACCCACCAACAGCCCGAGCTTGGAGTCACCCTCGAGCGTAATCGGGAGGCTCGCCTTGCCGTAGATCGAGCCGCCAAAGATGAACAATTTAGCGGCTGGGCGTAGAGCCTGAAAACCGCTCGGTCGCATATCGGCTCCCGAGCCCTGCTGACCTAAGACCGCGCCTAGGTCGAGGCGCAGTGAGTTCCCCATCTGATAGCCCAGACTGAGCCCGAGATTGGGGCCGACCGTTTCGGTCTCTCCCTCAAGCCCCGTCGGCATCACAATCGCTGCGCCAGTGTCCGCACTGAGCGACCACTTTGCGTGGGCAGGCAGAGCAACAAGTACCATCAACAAGGGAAGAAAATAACGCATGATAAACTCCTATTGGCCCGGTTCGCGGCGGTGTTCGCGAGCGATGTAGGCGATCACGATACTTTGCCCGGCGAGCAATTCCTTTGAGTGACAAGCGTAGCCCACCCTGAGCTCTTCTTCACCAAACGCTTGAATTCGAATGTTCCAAGTCGAGCCTTCGGGGCTCGGAGGAAGGTTGTCCCAGTAGCGATCTGCTCCGTCTCGACGCTCATCCGGTGTGAGATCCCAAACCTGGGTAGCGCTCGCCGCAATACCGTCCTCATCCGTCATGCGAACTAAGGTGTTGCAGTCTGTACTCGGCGGAAACAGCTCGATTTTGAGTTGGCCGATCTCGGCAAGCGCCGTATTGCGTGCCAAAGGCAACTCGAGAATGACGAAGTTCGATGGCGACTCGCCGCAACCGACTAAAGCGAGCATCAAACAACTTAGGGTGAAGACTCTCATGGTCGCACCTGCAATTGAATACACGCCATGCCCGCGGCGGGCTGACAGCCGGTCTCTTCTTGTCCGAGCAGCAACGCGGCGCCGACGCCAACGCCGACCACACCGGCGCCCACACCGACCCAAGTCCACATCCCGGGTCCAGAAGCCTTCTTGACGACTTTGCGCTCACGAGCGGTCTTGCGCTGAAATGGGCCGAGCGTCTCGCCTGCGACGATGAATCGAAAGGTCAACGATTCGCTATCCATCATGCTTCGGGGCAACGCGGCGCCGAACACCAACCCCTCGGAACCCGGGACGCTTCTTGGGGTCAGCGTGCGCCATTGCCCGTTCATACGAACCTCCATCATCGGCTCTTTACCGGACGGAACGTAGACCTTGAGCGGTAAGGTTCGCGATAGATCGACCAGCGTCCCGCTACGATCTTGCACCTGCAAGGTGTCCCCCACTTGGAACTCTCGTTGATCTTCGATCAGATCAGCCAGCACGGCAGGAACCGCCCCTGCAGGCTTCGCAAGCGGGTCAAGCTTGAAGGCTTCGCCTGCGCTGTAGCGAGCGCTCGGATCTTCACCTAGGCCGAACCACGCCTCAGCGCTAAGCATCCAAGCCTTGGCGCGGACCTTCGCCTCGCATCGGCGGTCCTCTCGCAAAGGAGCGATCAGATCGAGCGCTTCTTGTGTACGCAATTCCTCAAGCAGCTGCCGCGCTTGAGGTAAGCGGTCACAAGGCGATGAGGTGGCGAGCAATAAAGACAGAGCGATCATGGGGATACTGTGGACGAAGTTCGTGCCTGTTGGCAACTCAGCCGATGATCTCTTTGCTCAAATTCGTTGTATAGTTTCCATCGACAAACTTCGGATGATCCAGGCTCGCTCGGTGAAACCCGATGGTCGTTGCGATGCCCTCAACCACGAAGGCGTCAAGTGCGGCTTTGGAGCGCTCTATCGCCTCCGCTCGGTCGGCGCCGAAAACAATCAGCTTCGCCAACAAGGAATCGTAATAAGGCGTCACCTGAGTGCCCTGGGTCACGCCGCTATCCACGCGAACGCCCTCGCCCTCAGGCTCGATCCAGCGGTTGATGGTTCCGGGGCACGGAGCAAAGCGCTTGGACGGATCCTCAGCGCAGATACGAAACTCAATGGCGTGTCCGGCGCAAGGCAGGTCACTTTGTTCCATAGCCAGCGCTTCGCCGGCTGCTATGCGCAGCTGCCACTCGACCAGGTCGATGCCATGCGTGAGCTCGCTGACCGGATGTTCAACCTGCAAACGGGTGTTCATCTCAAGGAAGTAGAACTGCCCCTGGGCATCCGCGACGAACTCAACCGTTCCAGCGCCTCGATAATTAATACGCTGCGCAAGCTCTACCGCCTGACCGCAGAGTTCTTCCCTCTTTTGAGCGCTCAAAAACGGCCCTGGCGCTTCTTCTAAAAGCTTCTGGTGCCGTCGTTGCATCGAACATTCACGGTCGCCGATATGGAGCACCTTACCGCGCCCATCGCCAAGGATCTGCACCTCGACATGGTGAGGCTCTTCGATCAGCTTCTCGATAAAGACCGTCCCGTCTCCAAAGAAACGTTCGCCCTTATCGATCGCTTCGTTGAGCGCCCTTTCAAGTCGCGCCGCCTTTTTTACCCGCGTCATGCCAATACCGCCGCCGCCAGCGCTTGCCTTAACCAACAGCGGGTAGCCGATCGCCTCGGCTAAGCTCATCCCTTCCTCTACGGAGCCCACCGCTGGCGTTCCCGGAACAAGCGGCAGGCCAGCTGACTGAGCCAGCTGGCGAGCAGCCACCTTCGAGCCCATCTCGATGATGCTCTCGGGTGTCGGGCCAATAAAGGCCATTCCTTTGGCTTCAATCAGTCGAGCGAAGTCGGCGTTTTCACTCAGCAAGCCGTATCCTGGATGGATCGCCTCGGCGCCGACGCGCTGAGCGATCGCGACGATCTGATCGGCGTCAAGATAGCTCTGAGCTACGGGAGCGGGCCCGATCTCATAGGCTTCGTCCGCCATCCGCACAAAGGGCATATCGGCGTCGACGTCAGAGTGCACAGCAACCGTTTGGATGCCCAGACGCTCGCACGTCTGCATGACGCGCAGCGCGATCTCACCACGGTTGGCAACGAGTACTTTAGAGAACATCAAACCCACTCACCGAACGCCGTCTGCGTTCGAGGATATCGAGCTAAAAGACGTACTTCACAGCCGGCGAAATGTGCATGAACGGAATCGCCCCACCAAGGACAAAGCCGCCGGCAAGGTCCACCCCGACCACAAAGCCTGTGAGCAGCGTCAGGTACTTGACCGAGACACCCCCCGAGACGCTCCAATCCAGACTCACGGTCGGAAGGTCTTCCGGCTTGAGCGTCTCCGCCGCTGCCGTAGCCGAGACCGCAATACCGTTCGAAGCCAACACCGGACCAAAACCGCCCTTGAACTCAAGCCCTAAACGGAACTGTTCAAGAAGCAGCAGGTAGGTTCCCTGAGCCGTGATGTAGGTCAGTGAATAGTCTTCTGGCGGCAGCAGTTTACTCTCAAATGCGGTGCCGGGCATCTGAAAATCTTCAACCGTTCCCACCGCACCGCCTTTGACAAAGCCAGTGCCCAAGAGGACCTGAACCCCAAATTGGCGAGTCAGGTCTTTGCCGACCGTGAAGCCGACAAAGGGCTGAATCGAACTGGTCGCAGTTTCCGTGGGGACCCAGTTGTCCGAGTTGCAGTCCACTTTGCAGTGCTTCAAGCCGCCGAAGCGAAGAAACCCACCAAGATTGGACTCAACAAAGACACCGCGAGGGATCGCGAAATCACCCGAATCGCCTTTCGCCAAAGCCGGCGAGGAGAGCAGGCAGACCGCCATAAGGGCAGGGAGCATGCGCATCATACAGGAACCTTTCGAGGTCAGGCTTATCGCCCGGCCTTCTGGAACATAAAGGGATAAGTGACCGACACAATACCACCACCACGCGGCTGCGGGAAACGCATCATCTTGATGATTCTCACGATGCATTTCTCAGTCGGCGCATAGCCCATCGTCGTTTGATACACTTTCGCCATCTGAACGCGGCCGGTGCCGGCGATGATGAAGCGAGAGGTGATCTTACCACGCAGGTTAGGCTTCTTGGTCAGTTCTTTCTCGTAGCAGTATTTGATCTGATTCAAGTGTCGACGGATCACACGAGCGATCTCCTCTTTGGAGAGCGAGCCCTTGATGACCGTACGACCGGGGATGATCCGTGTCGTGCCCTTGCCTCGACCACCAAGGTCGATGCTGCCAGCTCCACCCGTACCACGACCCGTACCGCTTCCGAGTCCACCGATGCCGAGGGCGTTACCGCCGCCGCCACCGCCCGTACCACGATAACCCAAGCCACCAGCGCCGCCGGCGTCACCAAACTCAGAGCCCTTCAGGCCACCCAGAGCGTTGTTGATGCCCGTGCCCAAGCCACCCGGACCAAAGACATTCGACACAGCGGTCGCTGCGCCAGTCAGACCCAAGAGACCTGCCTTGAACGCAATCTTACGGTCGCGCTCACGCTTGTTCGGATCGACCGTCGGAGCACCCTTTTTCGATGCCAAGGCGTCTTTCTTGGGCTTGTCCTTCTTACCGAACTTACCCTCTTTATCCTTGTGCTTACCGCCATCTTTGGCGCCGGAGAGGTCGAGTTTTTCTTTCTTCTTCTCTTTCTTTTCCGGCTCTTTGAGGATCAGCTTGACGAAGCGGTTCGGATTCTTGAACAAATCCTCCGATAAGCGTGACGGATCCGCAGGCGTCAACATCAAGATGATGATGAAGGCGATGTGCAGGAGCAACGAGATGGTTGCGATGTTGGCAAACAACCAGTCCAAGCGATCAGCCATCGGGACGACCGGCAGCTTATGCTCTTTGACGTATCGGAAGACCAAGGTGATCGCCCCGACCTTCATCGCCGCGACCTCGTTGTCGTTGAGACGGAACTTATTACCGCTCAGACGACCGGCGCCTCTGAGCGCCTCCATATCCATAACCTTGCCATCGATATGGGCTTCGAAGTTCGCACCATTGGGTACGTTGAGCTCGTGCTGATTACCGTCGTTGTCCGCCAGATGATAATGAGCGGTCTCGTCACCAAACACCGAATGCGAGATCGAAATGTCCGCCTTAGGCGTCGCGCCGATCTCAACCACCTTCTGGTCCATCTTAAACGCGAAGGTATCGAACAGATCGTGACCCCAGAACAGCTGCACTTGCAGCTGTTTGGATTGTGGTTGCGGCTTGTCCGCATCCGCAAGATCCTTCTCCATCAAACCCGCTGCGATCGTCGGGTTCGGCGTAAAGTCGGGGTGTACATCCGCCAGCATCTCAGCCGTCGGGATCTCTTCTTGGAACTCGCCCGGAGGCGTGTCTAAGCTGTTGGAGATGTAGCGAACCGTGTACGCCGCTCCACCGTATCGAAACGCAACGACCTCACCACTGCGCAGAGTGAGTCCATTGCCCGATCGACGGTCACCGAGACCGTCGCCAGTCAAGACGCTGTCTCCGTCCCAGACTGCAGCCCTTGCGAGGTCGACACCGGACAGATCGATCTGACCGCCTGCACCGACCTTCGCCAGGTCCTTACCCGACACCTCGCGGGTGCCGAAGTTCACACCAAGCGCCAGCAAGCAAAGCACCAACGCCATGCCAACCCAGCCGTAGCCGTTGTTGCGCTCGATCTTGTATTGTCCAGTTGGCGACGTCGCCGTGGCGGCGCCCTGATCTGCGACAATCGCCGTCAGGTCTTTCGCCGCTCCACTGATGAAGGGCAGCAAGGTCGAAGCGATGTGATTGTAGGCGCCTTCAATGCGGCCATTATCCGACTGGCTCTGGCTGACACGATCACGAAGTCGCATGACCTCTTGGCTCACCGCCGTGCGAGCACGCTCGTCGGCTAGGCGCTGTTCTTTCATCGCCCAGGCTAGGACGACACGATCAAAGAGTGGCCCTGCGTCTTTGCCGATCTTCTTGAGATCAGCGATGGCGTTTCCGTCCTTGTACAAAGAGACGCCGTCTTTCTTGTCGATGATTCGAAGACCCAAGGTCAGACCATTGGTCTCATGCTTGAACAAACGCATCAGCGCGACCAGATCAGCGCCTGCACCCTTGAGGCTCTCGCCATACTCGGGACGCTTGCAGATCCAGTTACCTTTTTTGTCGTTCTCGTCTTCTTCACAGGTGATCCCGAGCTCGCCGCTGGATTTTTTAGCCTTCTCGGCTTTGCCCATCGCCTTACCCCATTGCTTTGACTCAATGAAGAAGAACGGACGAACGTTCGCAGGAACACCCATTTCACCGCTCACGACGGCGCTGAACACACGACCTTTTTGCTCGTTCATTCGACGGGTCACACCGTCGACGAGCAGCTTTTGGTCTTTGGCGCCGAGCTCGAGCCCTTCAGCGACGTCGAGACCGACGATCTGAATCGAGCGCTGATCACCAACCAACAAGGTCGGGATCACTGGCTTGTTCGGATCGACAGCCTTCTTCTTAGCGTTCGGATCAGCCGGGCGGTCCATCAACTTCTCAGTCAATGCGCCGTAGCTCACCTTAAACTTCTGGTACTCTGCTTCGCTGGTGTAGGCTTTGAACTCAGCATGGCTGCGCTTAGCCTTACCGCAACTAGCGGTCGGCTCGGGCTTGGGCTTACGCTCTTTCTTGGCAGCCTTGATCGCATCTTCGCTTGGCTGAACCCAGCGGCACAAGACGCCACCATCGTAACCGACTGCGGTCGTGCTCTTGTTGTCGGTCGACGCGAAGGCGCCTTCAGCCGCTGTCCGCCATGCTTTGCGAATCTTCGATACGGCGTCTTCAGCGACCTCATGCTCAGCCTTCGCCTTGAGCGCCTTAGCCGCCTCAAGGGCGTACTTGCGCTTTGCCAAGGTCAGGCGGGTCTCGATCAGCGAGTTGATCAACCCATCACGCTCACGACCCCAGGTCCCGAGCTGCACCTTTTTGAATTTGCCGTTCAAGCCGGTCATCACACGATGCTTTTGCTCGGACACCTCACACGCTGGAAGCTCCGCCTTCTTCTTGTCCTGGCGAAGCTTGATGTACTCCTGAGCTACAGCCTTCGACACCAAGCAGGTCTGCATGTCGGTCTGCTTGATCTCCGCAGCGACTTTATCGAGCTCGGCGGTCGCCTCAGCAACGATCTGCTCCATGCCTGCGCACTTTGCGCTGCGACGCCCTTTATCATCTCGCTCACCGCAGCGGTCTAAACCGATGATCGCCTTACGGTAAGGGATGCCTTTGCCGTCTTTGGTGGTCAAAAGCGCTGCAGAATCGTCCGCATCGATCGGCCCCACAATATACTCGCTGATACGAGCTTTCGAGGCTTCCGTGACCTTATCAGACCATCCAGGGATCAAATCCAAAGTCGGCGACAGCTTGCCCGGACCCACAGTGGACAAGGACAAGGCGACCATCACAACCGACAACACCGCCACCGCAATGTCTGCGGAGCGCGCCATCGGGCGATCTTTGAGGAAGGACCGGACAGCGACCCCAGCCAGCATCAAGCCTGCGAACGCTAGAATCCAGGTGATGGCGGAGCCAGTAGCCACGCCAACATCCATCCAGTTGCCAGTCTCAGAGGGGTACTCAAAGGTCTGAACCGAAAGAAAGTTACGGGTGACAGCGAAGCCGCCTACCAAAACCGCCAACACGCCGACGACTAAACCACCGAGCATGCCCGCTTTGAAGTCGTTCGGGCGAGCGCCTCCGCCTGTCTTCGGCAGCTTACCGCCGCGCACACGGCCATCGACACCGAACGAATCCGTCAGGGTGATGTCGTCATCTAAAATACGCACTTCGTTGCGCTGGGGGTGCTCGCCCCAATAGGAGCGGAACTGCAACCAATCGGTGGTTCCGCTGGTGCGGTCGCCCTCAGACAAAGGCTTATTCAAGCCGTCTGCTGGCAACCCGTCGATGAACTTCTTATCGGCCATCTTTGGTCTCTTACCTCGTACAGCGCCGCTACTGATCAGGTCGCGGCGCCTTCCTGTTTAGTGCTCAAATCACCCCTACAGGGATGTTCAAATCAAATATTGTCTACACTGTCCGAGAGCTTATCGCGGAAGTTCGCCCGAACTTTGATAAAGTTCTTGAACTTGATGTTCTTGCGGACGCCCACATAAGCGCCCTCGGGCTTCGTCAACTCACCCGAAATATTAACATCCGAGAAGTCGATCGAGGTCTTCTTTCGATAAGAGACCTTGTCTTCTTCTTGAACGCTGTCCTGAGCGACCGCTGGAGCGGCTGCGAAAAGGATCGAAAATGCAAGCATTTTCAGAGTCTTAGCAATCATCTTTATCCCCTTTAGCCTCGGCGGCTGCAACTCTACACAGGTTGCCTGTCACCTGACAAGCAGCCCCACTGTATTGTGCATGCCTTATGAGGCTCCTTCCATCCGTTGTTTCACCGAGTCGCTCTTTCGCAGCTCAGCCGTCGCCAAACTCTTTGAGCATCTGAATTTGCTCTTTGAGTTCTGCCACCTTTTTAATAATCGCGTGGTCTTTACCTAGACGGCCACTGCCACCCTTCAAACCAATCCACTTCTCATACAAGGACACGGCGATCTCGAGTTTCGAGAGCTGCCGCTCCTGCACCACCGCCAACGCCAGCATGACCCGAGCGTTCTTAGGCTGGAGCTTGAGGACCTTTTCAAAAGTCTTCACAGCTTCCTTGGCTTCTAGTTTACCCGCCTGAGCATGGCCCACGGCTTCGAGCGCTTCTAGGTGACTTGGCTCCTGCTTGAGCACGTTACCGTAATGCTTGCGGGCTCGAGCGAAATCTCGATAGCGCAGCGCAATCGCACCGATGTTCAAATGGGCGGAGAGCTGTTTTGAGTCCAGCTCTACCGCTTTTTCAAAGTTGACCAGCGCTCGAGCTAAATCACCGCGCTCAATCCAGATCATACCCAGGTTGTTGTAAAGCGGCGAGTGCTCTTTAGTTGGCTTGAGCTTGGCAGTTTTGAGCTTATCAAAGACCAGCGCAGTGACGCTCTCAGCGCGTGCCAGCATCTTCTTCTTTGATGCGCCCTTCGACGTCTGCCCCTTGGCGAAATAGATCATCGAGAGGTTCATGTAAGCGGACACCGAGTCCGGATGACGACTAAGCAGCTTACGGATCGTCTTTTCAGCCTGCTTCACCTTATCTTGGAGTCGGTAAAAGACCACCAGGTTGGCTAAAATATCCTCGTTGAACTCATCTTTCTTCGCGAGCCCCTCAAGCAGCTTGGTGCCATTTGCGACGTCCTTGCCCTTATTGCGGCGACGCATCAGGTCTGCGTGCGCTAGCGTGAGCGCTAGCCGGTCCGGGCTTGCCTTGCGGAGCTTGACGAACAACGCGTCAGCCTCTGTGTAATCGCCCAAGTTGAGGAGCGCATACGCCAGCGCTTCTTCAAGCGCCGCATCACCAGGGGCAGCCTTGAGCGCTAAACGAGCTTTGTCGCGAGCCTCGCCGTACTTGCGCGCCTTCAAGGCAGCCAAAGCTTCGCCGTAAGCACGTTTTCGAGCTGCAGCTTCGGCGGCTTCTTTTTCCCTACGCAGACGCTCTGCCTTAGCGGCAGGGTCTTCATTGACGACCTGAGCCGGCGTCGAGGAACAACCCTGCGCCAACGCGACCACCAAAATCCAGATCAGATGCTTTTTCATGATCGGATCACTCCCCTAGCGCAAACGACTCGGAGGCATGGAAAGGCATTTCCACAATCTCCGGGAACTCGTTCGCTTTGAATCGCTTGAGCGCCTCTTGGGCATCAAGCGTCGCCTTGTTGTATACCCCGACCTCAAAGCTCTTGGCGCGTGCTTTCTCAAGCCACTCGATCGCCTTTTGCTCGTTCGGGAAGATCAGATTTTCCAAGCCAGCTCGATAGATTTCAAGCTGATCCAAGGTCAGGCCCTTGGGATCTGGACTGTTTCGGATCGAATCAGCGAAGCTAGCGAACGCCAAGCCGATGCGAGTGAGCGATGCCACCGCTGTTTCCGGGTCACCCAACAAAATGACCGAACCGTACGCTTTAGCGACCTCCTCAAGTTTCTTTTTCTTGTCCTTGAGTTGTTGCGCCATCTTCTCTTGCTTGCGGCTCTTAATCTCCATCTTGTTGTAGCTCACAAAGAGACCATCGAGAGCTCGGTACTGCGCGTAACCAATGGCACGGCGCACGGCAGCGTTCCCCCGGGTCGGGTCGTCTTTTTTGAGCTTCTTGTAGCGCGACTTGATTCGAGTACGAATCAGGTTAATGTCCTTCGCCGTGCGCTTGCTCGCCTCCCAGATCATCGCCGTACGATATAAGGCATCGAAGCTACGAGTTTCCGGAGCATGGTCACCGTACTCTGCAGGGTAAGCATAGAACATCTTAGCAGCCTTCTCATCTTCGCCGGCTGTTTCATAGCTCAGGGCTAGCTGCCAGGTGGCGTTGGCGATGTCCTTCTTACGTTTCTTGACCTTGCCGAACTTCTTCATGAAGGCGCTGCGAAGCTCGATCACTTTATCCGTCTCGCCATTGGCACGTCGGAAAAGCAGCGCATTCCAGAGGGCATCAGCTAAGTCACCATCGCCGTCTATGCTGTCTTCTTCATACTTGGTGTAGTACGACTCGAAGTAATCTGCAGCGCGCTTGAAGTCAGCCAAACGGACATACAGCCCTGGCAACGCCCAACGAATTTTCTCTTCGTATTTGAGGAAGTCTTCTTCCTTCTGCTTACGATCGATCTTGGGCAACTTGGCGATGCGATCCCAGGTCTTATCAGCTGGGAACTTCGACAACATCATCTCGCCCACCTGGATCGCGCGGTCGATCTTCTCCGCCTTGTCGTAGATCATCATGGCGTTGGTCAGCGAGATCGGCGTGAACTGCGATTTCGGGAATTCTTTCTTGAACCCTAAGAAGCGCTCTGCGACCGCAGCGAACATCTTTTGAGCCTCTGCCTGACCCGCAACATTCTTCTTCTCGTTGGCGCGCTTGTCGCTCGACTGTGCCTTGCTGTGCTCAGCCATGATCAGCTGGAAGGTCGCACCTTCAACATACTTCGCAACCGCAGTTGAGAACTTCTTGTTTCTCATCAGGTACTTGTTGGTTTTGAACTCACGGCCGTAGCGATTGAGCAGGTCGTATTGCTCACGAACCGCAAACGAATCGAGCGTTGCTTCCGCACCAAACGCCGCAAACTTGTTGTCGGGCCAGCGCTTGATCAGCTCGGCGTAACGTTTGGCGCCTTCCTCGAAGTGGAAGTACTTGTGGAAGATCGAAGCCGCTTTGAACTTCACTTCGATGAGCGTCTTCTCCATCTTCTTGTCTTTCGAGTCACCATACGCCTTATCCGTGTAGCGATCACAGGCTTCTGCAAGCTTGACTTCATCCGCAGGGATCTTCTTCGGCGTGTAATACTCTTTGCCACGAGTCTTTTGAATCTTGGCGACCTTGGTCTTGTCGGTCTTGGCGATCTTTTTCTTCTTGCGACCTTTGCGCTCAACGATCCGAGCAGAGTCAGGAAGCCGGATCGGCTTGACGCCCTTGACGATGAACTCCCAGCAGAGGATCGCAGCATAACCTGCGTTCTTGGCGTAGGCGCCCTTAGCGTCATCATCGACCACGAAGTCGTACTGCTCAGCGGCGAGGCGGAACTCTTTTAGATCATAGAGAATCTCAGCGTAGAAGTAGCGAAGCCGATAAGCCTGATCACAGGTCTCATATTTGCCGCAGACTTCCTTCTCGGAGAAGTTGTCGAGGTACTTTTTGTAGATATCACGAGCTAACCGATAGGTGCCTGCACGCTTGGTTTTCTGAGCTTCCGAGTGGAAGTCCGTGACCAGCTGGCGCATATAGCCTTCCGTGTATTCGAAGGCACGCTCGATCGCATCCGTCGCCTGCTCGGTCCCCATTTTGGAGACCTTCTTCGACCACAGCGAGGTCGGCTTGTACATGTCGACCAATCGGTTCGCTTCAACCCGAACCTTCTCGCGCTTGTTGAGCTTCTTGAACGCCTTGACGATGTTCGACTGATACATCGGTGCGTCCAAGTGATAAGGGTACTTCTTGATCATGAAACGATAGGTACGAACCGCTAGGTCGTACTTACCCTGACTCATGTACAAGGCACCCAAACGTGAGGTCTGGCGCTTCGCCCATTTCTCATCACGCACCTTCTTCAGATACGCGTACACGGCGTCCACCTCGTCAAGATGACTAAAGGCGATGACAATATCCGAAGCGGCTTCATCACCAAGCTGGATCGCATCTTGGTTCGAACCCGATTCCGCCGAACGCTTGATCACCGCTTTGAAGCGACGAACCGAGTCCGCGTACTGACCTGCGTTGTAGTCACACCATGCCAGCTTGTACGTGGCGAAGGTGATGACCTTTTCTTTCTTGGTCCTGAGCGCTCGCACAAAGGCTTTACGAGCCTTTTGAAGGCGGTTGTTGTTGAAGAAGTGCTCGCCCAGCGCCAGGTAGGCATCCGCCGCATATTCGCTCTTGGGGAACTTCTTCACCAACTCGACGTACTTACGCACGGCGCTCGTCTTCTTATTCGCTTCGTAGAGATTGTACGCCATCACGTACAGCACCTGATCTCGACGCGGATACCGAGGATACGATTTCAGCAAGATCGAGTAGTTCTTCAGCGCCTGCTTCTTAAAGGCGTCAGCTTTTGGCGTCTTAAGCTTAGGTTTCTTCTTCTCGTCCCCACCCGCTTCATACCAAGCCTGCAGCTTACGATCGAAGGCTGCGTACTCTTGGCGGTAGAAGAACTGCTGGGTATTCCAGAAGAGCTCGGCCAACTGGAAGATGAGATCAGCTTTCTCGGGCCCCTTCAAACGCGGCAAGGTTTTGCGGATCTTTTTGATCACGTCCCCACGTTTGATCTGAGCGCGCTTCGAAAAGTCGCTCATCTTGGAATCGACCGCGGAGGTTAGTTTAACCTTCTTGGACGGGCCTTTATTTTTTGCCTCTTCCAGAGCCGCCGCCTCGCGCTCGGCGATCTTGCTTCGACGCGCCTTTTTGGATTTCGACTTGGCTTTAGAGACTTTGGCGTTAGCCTTTTGCGCCTGAGCCGTATGCGTCGGCAGCACAAGAAGGCCCGGCA
>JBDQPD010000126.1:0-8730 GCA_040260805.1 Myxococcota bacterium
ACCTTTGGATCCCTCGAGCGACACAACCGCTTATGCGATTGATTCTAGTCGGTTCTGGCTGAGGTCATTCTTTATCGTTGCGGCGAGGGCTTATGCGTCAATCCAAGGAACAGTTCGTCCCCGATGCGCTGATCAACGGCCACGGCGTACCTGAGTTTGGGGTGTTTGTGGGGGGAGCAACTCACACGGGCAGATCACTGGCTCAGACCATGCTGTTTTGCGCCCGCAGAGCATCCCAGGGCTTGTTAATCGTCTGTGACCTTCGGTCCGTAGCGTCAGTCGTCTTTAGGGCCCCAGCGCATATAAGCGAAGGGCAGCTCGTAGCGGCGAGTGTAGCCGCTGATCCCGTCAAAGTTCCAGGTCTGGACCCCAAACAAGAGCATGCGCTTGGAGGGCGAGGCGAAGACCCCCTCGAACGCAAAACCCGCATCGCCGGCTTGCGGCAGAGGGTGTCTGACGCGCAAGGGGAGGCTGCCGATTAAGCCGTCGTCCGGGTCCCGTCCGGTGAGCTTGGTCGAGCCAGCAAGTGGGATCTCGCGCCGGACCAACACCACATCAAAGCGACCGATGATCGTGGCGTCGTGCATGTTGTCGTGAAAACGCTCGGAGCGGATTCTAGCCTCAATGGGACCGGAGCGTTCGATCTCGTCGCTCAATTCGTCGCGCGGGTCCGCTGTCCATTCCACGATTTTAAACACACGCGTTGACGCCTTCATCTGCTTAGGGGTCAAGCTCGAGATCGCCAGCTTTTTGCCGGGCTTCTTTAGGTCGATCCCGTACTTTTTCATGCTCGCTTTCGCCTTGGCTAAGGCCCGCTTAGCCTCTCGGTGCGACGAACAACCCTCCTCTTCGTCCGGTCCACCCGGACGCAGATGAGCCGCTTTGTAGATCACGAAGGGCGGCGCCACCGGTTTGAGCTGGCTTGAGCCAGGCATGGGGACGTGCTTGTGCTCGAGCTTGAACACCGAGATGGCGAGCTCACCATAAAACGGGCGCTTGGTCACCGGGTCGATATAGTTTGGGCAGGTTCCACGCTCGTGGTGGACGCCCCGCTTCTCTGCCTCGAGGTCCTGGGCGCTCATCACGTCGGTGACGACCCGAACCGCAACAAACTGTTCGTCCTTGGACCAACCCAAGACGGTGATGCCCTCGCTCTGGGCGAGGCTCGGTGTGATGAGCAGCATGAGCGCAGCGAAGGGTTTGATCATCGAGGGGCTCCAGGGCCTTAGCGACCCGATCGTGGCTAAGACAGATTCGCACCCAATTGCCAGAACGCACAGACTCTTGCTCGCACGACGCGGTCTTTGGAATGCCGCTTGGTTTCGTGTCCGTTTCACCGAGAATGAGCGAGGTTTTGGTCGGTTTGTTCTAATTAATAACGGAAAAGTTTTCTGCAAAAACAGACCGTTGGCGCAGCTCAATTTAGAAATCTTCTAGGGGGCGTGGGCAGGAGGGTTAGATCGGTCTATAGCGCTGACAACATTTAATGGAGATCACCTTATGTCCACCCCAAACGAACAGCTCGTCCTCGTGACCGGTGTGTCCGGTTACATCGGCCTTCATTGCGCCGCCGAATTGCTCAACAAAGGGTACAAGGTGCGCGGCACGGTGCGGAGTTTAGGCAAGGAGGCGATGGTTAAGACGGCGGTCGCTAAAGCGTCAAGCCGAGCCGATGAGCTCGAGCTCGTCGAGGCTGACCTACTCAAGGACGCCGGCTGGTCGGCGGCGGTTCAGGGCTGCGATTTTGTGCTGCACGTCGCCTCGCCCTTTATCATGGGCGAGCCCGATGACCCCAACGAGCTGATCAGACCGGCGGTCGAAGGCACCGAGCGGGTGCTCAAGCACGCTAAGCGGGCTGGCGTTAAGCGCCTCATCCTGACCTCGTCCATCGTGGCGATGTTCTCGGATAAGGTCTCAGGGACCGGCACGCCAGATGACTGGGCCGATCCAGACCAAGTCGGCAGCTACGCCAAGAGCAAAATCCTCGCCGAGCAAGCGGCTTGGCGCTTTATCGCCGCCCAAACCGGCAGCGACGCCATGGAGATGGTGGCGATCAACCCGGGCGGCGTGATGGGCCCAACCTTGACCGGGGTCGCAGAGGGCGCAAGCACCACCATGATCTCCGATATGATCAACGGTAAACTGCCGATGATTCCCGACCTTAATTTGGGGATGGTCGATGTGCGCGACGTCGCCGTGGCGCACGTCGCTGCGATCACGGCCTCGGGCGCGGCGGGGCAGCGCTTTATCGTGGCGGCGATGGAGCCGGTCGCGATGATGCACGTCGCTAAGACCCTCAAGTCCGCGGGCTACTCAAAGGTCTCGACGCGCAAAGCCCCAACCTTTCTCCTGCGCATGATGGCGCCGTTTAGCAAAGACGTTAAGGGCATGGTGAGCTTTGTCGGGCGCAAGGTGCGGTGCGACAATTCAAAGACCCGAGAGGTGCTCAACTGGACGCCTCGGCCGATCGAGAAATCGCTCCTCGAGATGGCGGAGTCGCTCTCAAGCTAAACGATCACAAAGCGCTCCGCCTTTTGTCTTCGACGATCGCCATCGACTGGGCTACACACCGTGTCGTTGCGTAATCGGAGAGTCGACCCATGAAGTACATCGCCCCCTTGCTCTTGCTCGCAGCGTGCGGACAGCCGGAACCTTTGCCTGGGGATCGTGTCGGCGTAGACGCAGGTGTGTCGGTAGGCGCTGACGCGTCGGGCTCGGCGGACGCTGGACGCTCCGGAGACGACGCGGGTGAGTCGCTTGGCGATGCCGGCGCCAGCAGCTCGGACGCTGGGCAAGGTGAGCCTGACGCAGGACAAGAAGAAGCTGACGCCGGGATCCCTGCCGAATGCGATCGCGACCAGGACGGCTTCGCCAGCCGAGAGTGCGGCGGCGACGACTGCGACGACTCAGACCGTGGCATCAACCCGGGTATCTCCGAGCGGTGCTCCTTTGACGATGAGAACTGCGATGGAGACAACAACGAAGGGCTTGAGTGCACCTTCTTCGCTCATGGTCCCAACACCCTGTACTCGGTCGATCCCTTCGCCGATGAGGTGACGGTCATTGGCCAGATGACCTCAGACGGCCGGAACGTGAGCCTGTTCGACATCGACATCGACCCAAACGGCAGCTTGATCGGAGTCAACGGCACGCAGCTGATCCGCTTTGACGAGACCGGCCGAGGCACCGCCATCGCGCAGGTGCGCACCCCGGCATCGATTAACGGGCTGGCGATCGACAGCGAGGGCACCATCTTCTTGACTCAGTCCGGCGGCTCGCCGGCGCGAGCGTACACCATGACGCTCGACGGGACCGTAACCCCGGTGGGTTCGTTAGCGCCCTATACGAGCTCAGGTGATTGCGTGGTGCTCAAGGACGACTCCTTGCTGATGACCGCACGCAGCCAGCGCGGCGGCAACGACGAGCTGGTGTATGTGGACAGCCGAACAGCGCAGACCCGTCTTTTGGGCACCATGGGCGCACGCGCCGTGTATGGGCTGTCGGCGAGCTTTGGCTACCTGTTCGGCTTGAGCGACGAAGGCCGCGTGCTGCTCGTCGATCCCGAGTCCGGCGCCACCGAAGAGCTGTTCCGCGAGCAAGGCGTTCGCTTCTGGGGCGCCGCCAACGGCGACTAGATGCCTAAAAAGGCGACCAGCCCACGCCCAAGCCGCCGCTGATCAAGTCAAAGCCTGTTTGGCTCCGTGAGCCGTTGTTCTCTTGGATCTCTTTGCTGACAAAGCCGGCAGCCAAGCTGATATCAAAGACCAGTTTATTGGACAGCACGTGCCGGAAGCCGATGATCGATCCGATCCCTAGATCGCTGCCGGTGTCTTCTCCCCAGCGCCACGAACGATGCAGCCACGTTGCGCCAAACCGTACGCCGCCCTTTTGCGAGCCCACGAGCGCTAGCTCAGCGTCAAACTCGGTCAGGGTGGTGGTGTGCTCATTCTCAGGACGCCAGCCCGTGCTCGCGCCGACGATGACCCGAGAGCCCAGGCGAATCGCAGCGCGCATCAACGCGGCGTTGGGTGGACGATAGATCCCTTGGAGCAGGGTGACCCCCATGGACTCAGAGGCGAAGAGCCCCTTAGGTGGCGCCGGAGCCGGGATGGGTTCAGGCTTGGCGGCTCGCTTCTTGGCGACCTGCTCGAGCACCTTATTGGCGACCTTGGCGGTGGCGTTGAGGACCACTTGGCGTTTGGAGGGTTTCGCGCCGAGTAAATCTTGGGTGAGCTCCGGTAGCTTGAGCAGTAGAGACTCGATTTTGGCGGCGTGAGCCGATGCGGTGCGCTGCGCAGCCACGGTCTCAATATCGATCAGCTTGAGCTGCAGCGTAAACAGGCTACCGAGCTTACCCACTTGACCCGTGATCAGGAACTGAGCGCCTAAGGCGCCGCCGAGCTCGGCGATGCAGCTGGCGTCATCGCAGCCACCTGAGAGCTGGCGCTCAAGCTCCTCGCTCACCGCGTCCATCTCCTCTGGAGTGACCAGCCGATGGCTGCTCGAGCGCCCAATTTGGGTGCGCAGCTCGGCGGTCAAAATAGCGACATCGTTAGCCGGTACACCCACCGCTTTGAGCGGCGCAACCACCGTGGTGTGGGCGGCGTTGCTGGCGAGGAGAAGTGCGCTAAGTACAGTGATCATAGCGTTTTAGTGACCCAAGCACGGGCTTAAGGCAATCGCGCTGAGCGGTCGGATGGACGGCGGGTGGGGCATTGCTCGGTTGCGCGCTAGAAACACTTAGGTCACTAGGCGCTCCATCGGCGCAGCTGAGCCAACGATGAAGAGGGAACTGACCATGACCGAGCGCGTGTACGAGCATGTCCTTGATATGTTTTCCGACGAAAACAATCCCACGCCCATGGTGCGACTCAACAAAGTGCACCACTTTGAGCACACCCAAGTCTACGCCAAGCTCGAGTGGTACAACCCCTTTGGCGCGGTCAAAGATCGGGTCGCCGCCAACTTGCTTCGAGATGGCGAGGCGCGTGGGCTTGTTGGTCAGCATCAGCGCTTAGTGGAGCCGACCAGCGGCAACACCGGTATGGGTTTAGCCATGCTCGCGAACCTTAAAGGCTACGAGCTGACCACGCCGCTGTCGACCGAGATCCCGGCAGAGAAACGCGTGATGCTCAAGTTCGCTGGCGCGCAGGTGGAAGAGCTTCAAGATACACTGTGTCCGGCGCCTGGCGCCCCCGAAGGAGCGATCGCTCGCGCCATGGAGCTCGCCGAGCGAGACGACTTTCACATGCTCAACCAATACCAAAACGAGGCGAATTTTGAGGCGCACATTCAGACCACAGGCCCCGAGATTTGGCGTCAAACGCAAGGTGAGATCACGCATTTTGCCTCGGCGATGGGGACCTGCGGAACGCTCACCGGCAACGGTCGCTACCTCAAGAGTCAAAACCCAAACGTCCAAGTGATCGGTGCGCACCCCAACGAAGGGCATGATATCCCGGGTGTTCGCTCGCTAAGGCAGCTGCAACAGACGCAGCTGTTTCGCCCCAGTGAATACGACGGGTTGGTCGAGATCCACAACGACGACGCCTACGCGATGTGTCTTCGGCTCAACCGTGAAGAGGGGATCATCGCCGGACCCAGCGCTGCGCTTGGTTTGCTCGGCGCGCTGGCTCGAGTTGAAGACAAGCCGGGCAACAAGGTCGTCGTGATCTTTGCCGACAACATCTACAAGTACGCCTCCTCGTTTGAGCGCCACTTCCCGGATTTTCAAGTGGCGGGTTCCTCGTCAGCGCCTGCTGAGCCAAGTCCTAAAGAGCGCTATTTTGAGCGCATGGTCGCGCACACCAAAGCAGGCCACGGCACCGTGGAGATTGATCAACTCAAAGCGATGATCGGGACGAAGGACGAGCCGCTGATCGTTGATGTGCGCGCAGCGGACGTCTACGCCGAAGCGCATCTGCCTGGAGCGGTCAATATCCCGCTTGAGTCGATGGATTCAGCGCGAGAGGAGCTGCCGCACGGTCAGGACCAGCCCATCGTGACCGTCTGTAATCGAGGTGTGATGTCCTTGTCCGGTCTCTTGTTGCTTCAGTCGATGGGGTATCGCTCGGTCAAGAGCCTCAATGGGGGCACCATCGGTTGGCAAGAAGCCGGGCTGACGACAAACAACGTTGACAGAGCGCTTGTAGGCTCCTAGCCAAAGCGCCCAGTGCGGGTGTAGCTCAGCTGGATAGAGTAGCAGGCTTCGAACCTGTTTGCCGGGGGTTCGAATCCCTCCACCCGCGCCAAGGCGGTCAGTTCACTGGCTGCCTTGTTCTTTTTTGAGGCTGAGCGACGGCGTGGGCAGGTTCTGCGGCTAGCGTGAGACCAGATAATATCCAAAGCGGTAGTTGCCCTGAGGCCTCCAGAACAATCCCTGCTGGCTCCAGTCGATGGGACCATTGCCCATGTCGCGGAGGTTGTCTTTCCAGTAATAGGGGTTATTTGGGACGCCTAAATCAACGCACATGTTGTTCCGTCCTTGTCTGCCGACACGGTTCCAATGACAGCCCACCCAATAACGACCGACGGGAAGCTGCACAGGGTTGACGAGCTCAGCCTCTGTAGCGCCGACTGGAAATGCAGTCAGCTCACTGTAGGCTAAGGTTTGACCCAGAACCCCTTCTTGAGCCTCGGCGACGACATAACATTTTGCCTGGTTGTTCGCGCCGCCTGTCCACGCCCCTACGTGTGTGACCGTCGCCGGTGCGTTGAGCGTGATGCCCCTCAGATGAATCGAGAAGTCGATCGTACCGTTGCAGCTGTTGGGACGCTCGGCGCCGCCGATGGTGATCGGGTCGTTCTGCTCGGCTTCGCACACGCCCGCGACGCACTGCTCATCTTGCGCGCAGGCTTGACCACATCCGCCGCAGTTGTTGCGGTCGACGTGGGTGTCGACGCAGAGCTGACCACAGGGGGTCGCTGCTCCACATTCAAGCGCACAGCCTCCGTTGATGCACTGCTGATCTCCCGGGCAAACGGTGTCACAGCCGCCGCAGTGTGCCGGGTCATTCGCCGTGTTGACGCACAGACCGCCGCAGTTGGTGCTGCTGCCACCGCAGACTAGCCCGCACTGACCTTCAGCGCAGACCTCGCCTGCTTCGCAGACCTGTCCGCAGCCGCCGCAGTTCGCCGCATCACTCGCAGTTTGCACACAAGAGCCGCTGCAATCGGTCGAGCCACCAACGCACTCCATGGCGCATTCACCGGCTTGGCAGACCATGCCCTCGGCGCAGGTGTTCCCGCACGCGCCGCAGTGGCTCACATCGTTGGTCGTGTTGATGCACTCGCCAGCACAGTTGGTGCTGCCGCCGACGCACTCGAGCGCACACTGACCACCCTGGCAGATCTCTTCAGCCCCGCAGACGACGTCGCAGCCGCCGCAGTGTAGCTCGTCGTTGCTGACGTTGACGCATGAGCCACCGCAATTGGTGCTGCCACCGACGCACGCCAAAGCGCACTGACCGTCCTGGCATACCTCACCATCGGCGCAGGCATTGTCGCAACCGCCACAATGGCTTGGGTCGTTAGTGACCGTCACGCAAGCACCTCCGCAATCGGTGCTCCCACCCACGCAGCTCAGCGTGCACTGTCCTGCCTGGCACGACTCGCCGTCCGCACAGGCGTTGTCGCAGGCGCCGCAATGACTCGGGTCGTTGTCTACGCGGACGCACTGATCGCCGCACAGGCTGGTTCCGCCGAGGCAGGGTATCGAGCATGCGCCCTCAAGACAGAGCTCGCCGTCAGCGCAGGTCACTCCGCAAGCACCGCAATGGGCTGCATCGTTGCTGGTATCAACGCAAGCGCCACCGCACTCGGTCGCATTCGGGCATGGATCGGTGACGACCGGGTCGACCGGGTTACATCCTGAGGCGATCGATAGGGCGATGAGGGCGATGGTGGCGATATGGAGCATATTGACGCTCCGAGTTTTGCGTTGAAACACTACGAAGAGCGATAGATAGCGTCAACACTGCGGCTAGGAACCCTCGACAAAATACCCTCTATTGGCCAATTTGCCGGGTCTTTAGTTCGGTGGGCGTGTACGATGCGGCTTGGTGTATGGGGTTCAGTCTTTGGGGTCCTTGTTCAGCTTGCTGGCTGCGGTGGCGCCCAGCTCCCCAGCTTACCCGAGGCGCAGAGCGGCGAGCCTGCCAGCGTGGAGTGGGTGGGGCTGTCTGCGCTTGATGATAGCCCGCTCGACGCCCAAGCCATGCCGGCAGGCAGCGTCGCTAAGGCGGTGTTTCGAGTGCTCGACGATGCGGCGCAGCCGCTCTCGGGCGCAACGCTCACGCTCTCGGCGCGTGCACCGGACTTTGCCGACTTGCTGCGCTTTCCCGACGGCGATCAGTGCTTTAGCGACCAAGCCGGCGACTGCAGCATTATTATTGCGAGCCAAGGCGCCGCCGGCGCCGTGACGCTCACCGCTCGCGTGTTGGCGACGCTGCCGGTGGTGGCGGAGTTTCCGCTGGCGGTGGTGCCGCTGGCTCAGGACTTACAGCTCAAAGTGACCGTCCAAGGCGTGGGCTCGGTGACCTACACCGGCGAGGACGCCGACCCGCTCGCAGCGCTTGAGCGCACCTTGCTCAACGCCGACGTGGACTCTGGTCGCTTGGTGAGCGTTGAGCTCACCGACCGTTTTGACAACCCGGTGGCGGGGCAAGCTGTGGAATTGGCGCTGCGCCAGCAGCCGAGCGAGCAGGTCGACGCCGGCGCTGCGATGCCGCC
>JBDQPD010000032.1:0-33829 GCA_040260805.1 Myxococcota bacterium
AAGACGCTCAAGATTGCTGATGAAACCATCTACGAAGGCTCTGAGATCGACCACTTCGTTCGCTTCGGTGAGCGCACCATGCTTGGCGCCACGCGAAGCAGCGCCAAGGTCCTCTTCTACGACGGACAACAGATCAATCAGTACATCGCCGCCTCAGGCGGCTCAAAGAATAAGGACAGGATCAAAGACCAGGACCCGTTCCTAACCGCGCTCAAGATTGGTCAGAACTACCACCTCTGGTCCTCGAAGTTCCGAGTCGCACAAGCGACGACCATCTACGAAATGGCGCTTCATGAAGACGAAGAATTTGGCGATTCGACGTTGCACTGGATCGAAGGCGACCTTGACCTAGAGACCGAGACGATGCGCGTGCTGCAGCATCAGTTGTCGATCCCAAGAATCGCTTGCAAAGCGCTCCAGCCGGTTGAAGCGTTGGTGGGGAACTTAGACACCAACCTCCAGATCCCGGACCGTAAGGAGAAGCCCTTAGTCGGGAAGGTCGGTTATATCGACGAAGCCGAAGACAAACGCTTCATCTTTACCAGCAACGAGGGTCAATCCTTCAACTTTGACCGCGGCGCAGCCAACACGAAGAAGGTCAAAGAATGGCGCGCCGAGCGCGAGGAGTGGATGGGTGAAACGGTCGAGATCGAGTGGAAGTGCGCTTATCATCAACCGGATGATCGGCGAGCGCGCAAGGTCGCCAGAGCCGAGCTCACCAGCATGAAAATGTACGAAGAAGAAGAACCAGAAGAGAATTCTGGGGTAGCGAAAGAAGACAAGGATGCCCAAGGCAAGAAGGAGGCTCAAAGTACCCCCTAGGCGAGGCCGATAAACCGGCGTTGCTTAGGACCTCCGGCTCGACTATCAGCGAGCTGGAGGTGTCTATGCCTAAAGTCTTTCCCTTCGCAGCTATTCGTCCAAGCGCCGAGGCGCTCGCCGAGGTTCACTGTGCGCCCTACGACACGATGAACCGCGCCGAAGCGCTCGAGATGGCGAGCGGTAAACCCCACAGCTTCTTGCACGTGGATCGGCCCGATATTCACTTTGACGCCGACGCCGATCCGCACGCCCCCGAGGTTTATGCCCGGGCTCGCGTGGAGCTTGAGCGCTTGCTCGACGAGGCAGCGCTGGCTCGTGACCTCAAGCCGGTCTTTTCGATCTACAGGCAGACGATGAACGGCCGGCAGCAGACCGGGTTGGTCTCGACCGTACTCGCCGCCGATTACGCCTCGGGCGTGATCAAGCGCCACGAGTTTACCCGACCCGATAAAGAAGACGACCGGGTCGCTCACATTGAAGCGACTGGCTGCCAATGCTCGCCCGTCTTTCTAGCCTACCGAAGTGAAGCGACGCTTGACGCATTAATCGAGGCGCCCAAAATGCGCCCTCCGAGTGTCGACTTTGTCGATGACCTTGAGGTGCGCCATGAGCTGTGGATCGTCGAAGACCAAGATCATGCCGAGCGCATTGAGTCCGCCTTTGGCGCCGTCTCTCGATTCTATGTCGCCGATGGACATCACCGCAGCGCCGCCGCGGTGCGTATCGCTGACGCCCACCCAAACGACGCTGCAGCCCAACGATTTTTAGCCGTGACCTTTCCCCATAACCAACTCTACGTGATGGACTACAACCGCTTCGTTCATGATCTAAACGGTCACCAAGAGGCCGAGTTCATGACGGCACTGGCCAACGACTTTGAGGTCGGGCCAGGCAGCGGCTCCCCCACAAACGCTCGACAGTTCGGCTTGTTCATTGGCGGCTCATGGAAAACCCTAACCGCCAAACCGCACACCTATGAAAACCGCCCCGTCGTCGAGGCGCTTGATGTCGCTATCTTGCAGCGCCATGTTCTTGAGCCGCTGCTCGGTATCGCCGACCCTCGGCGTTCAAGCCGGATCGAGTTTATTGGGGGAATCCGAGGCATGAGCGAGCTTGAAAGAAAAGTATCGCAACGATCCGGTTCGCTAGCGATCGCCATGTATCCCACCTCGATGGATGAGCTGCTCGACGTCGCCGATGACGACTCGATCATGCCGCCCAAGTCGACCTGGTTTGAACCAAAATTACGCTCCGGGCTGTTCCTAAACCCAGTGCTCAGGTAAGCATGTGCGCCGATGAATCATTATCTCTTGCTGCAATGTCGACTCACTGATGACCCGATGAGGTTTCACGAGCAGGAGTGCGTCCAGCGCGCCTTGGACTGCGCGCCAGAACACATGACGGTCGTGAACCTGAGCGAGCGACTGCCTACCGAAGAAGAAATTCAAGCCTCTTCCGCCATTTTGATCGGCGGCTCCGGAGCTTTTCATATCTACGACAAGGTCGACTGGATTGAGCGTGCGCTGGTTTATTTCAGCGGATTACTCCGGCGTATCGATCGACCGATCCTCGGCATGTGCTTTGGTCACCAAGCGCTCTTAAAAGCGAGCGGCGCACAGGTGGGCAATGACCCCGAGCGAGAAGAGCTTGGCACCTATGAATTAGAGGTCACCGAAGAAGGTCGCTCGGACCAGCTGTTCGGCGAATTACCCGAGCGCTTTTACGTCCAACTTGGACATGTCGATCGAGCCTTTGATCTACCGCAAGGCTGGCTGGGGCTCGCCAGCTCCGAATCGCAACCCTACCAAGCCGTTCGTCTGAGCGGCTATCCCGTGTGGGGCTTTCAGTTCCACGCTGAGCTTCGGATGGAAGACAATTTGCACCGAGTGCGGCATTATGCCGATCATTACGGTGCTGCGCGTGAAGAGGTCTTTGACCAACTCAAAGCAAAACACCGCTCTTCGCCGGTAGGAGCGCAGATCATGCGCCACTTCGCGCGGATTGTGTCTGAATACTGGGAGAATCCAACATGCGTCGAATCGCCCCCGCCCTCTGTCTCGCTCTAATCGCTTGCGGCCCGTCAGCCGAAGATAACGGCGGCGGTGGTGCAGCCGACGCAGGCGCACCGGCAGAGCCTGCTGGTCCGCAGATCAACTTCAGCTGTCCTGATGGGGCACCCTCGATTACCAATGGTACGAACGATAGCTGGCCCTACGGAGCCGGTCCAAGCGGTGACCGGAAGTTCCACGCTCAGATTCCCACCATCGAGGACGGCGCTCAGCTCGGCGTCGTCTTTTCCTGGCACGGCATTGGCAACAGCCTTGAGAACTGGGTCGACAGCGCCCCAATGAACAACTCGGAAGCCGACTTCCCGTTCATTATTATCAGCCCTCACGACAGCGGTATGCAGCCCCAAGAAGATCCTCCGGGACTGTATTGGGACATGTTCTACTCATCGCCTGGTGACGAGAACCGAGAGGCGGCTTTGTTCGAGAGCGTGCTCGCTTGCTTGATTTTAGACTATCCTATCGACGAGCAGCGTATTTACAGCCTTGGCTTCTCGGGCGGCGCCGTGACCACCAACATGTTGCAGGTTCGCTACCCCGATCTGTTCGCAGCGACCGCGCCGATGTCCGGTGCATGGTTTAGCGACCCCGCCCAAGAGGACCTGGTGGATCCGACGGGTCGAGGCGCTCAGTTCTTCCCGGGGCTTGGAGTGGACTGGAACGATATGGGGCCAGGACAAGAAACGATCTTGATCACCCATGGCGGACCAAACGACGATTACGGTATGTTGGGCGTTCAGGTCATTAACTTCGACAGCGCGAACCTAGCCGCCATCGACTACCTCACCGCCAACGGTCGCAACGTCATCGACTGCCCTCACGAGAGAGGTCATGTCGGGCATCCCGACTTTTGGACCGCTGAGCTGGTAGGCTTCATGAAAGCCCATCGCTGGCATGAGCCTTCGCCTTACGCCGATGGACTTCCCGAGCCCTTCAATGGCGCCGGTTGCCAGTTCTATCCTGCTGCGAGTCCATGACCTCAAAACGTCTCGCCGCCGCGGTTTTGGTCGCTGCGGTCATGGCCGTTATCTATGGACCTGGACCGCGACAAACGCTCAGCGAAACCCAAGCGCGTCAAAAGGCGATGGTCGCCTTGGTCGGTTCGGTGCGCGCCGGCGCGAAACCTGACGCCGTCAACTCGGGCATACCCGCATTTAGTCTGAGCGTCGCCGAGCTGTGCAGTCCGATCGGTGGATCGTTTGGCGATCCGGACAGTGAGTTGATGGTTCGAACCTGGAACCAGGCGCTCGATGAGTTTAAAAAAACCGAGCCCACGGGCTGTACGTACGACTCGAAAGCCGCTGCCTTTGAAGTGTTCGATGAAAAGGGGCGCTTTGGGTTCTACTTTGGTGAAAAAGGGCTTGGACCACGCTGGACGGTCACCGCGCCCAGAGCCGAAACGGTGCCAGACCTTCGCAGCCTTTTGCCTGCGGTTTTAGCGGTGACGATCGCTGTGGGCTTTCGGATGGTCGTGCCCGGTTTGATGGCGGGTATCGTCGCCGGCGCCATGGTCGGCGCGGATGGGGCGCTCGGCGGCAGTTTCACCGGACTTTGGGCTGCGCTGGGCGATGCTTTTTCGAGTAAATGGAACTGGTGGATCCTGCTCTTTACCTACGCTTTGATCGCGCTGGTGAGCGTCGCCGAGGTCAGCGGCGGGATCGCAGGGATCATCAATAAGCTGACCGCTCGGGTGAAGAGCCGGCGCGGCGCGGAAACGGCGACCGTGGCTTTGGGCGGTATGTTGTTCTTTGACGACTACGCCAACACGATGGTGGTTGGCTCGACGATGAAGCCACTGACTGACCGCTACGGCACGAGCCGAGCCAAGCTCGCTTATTTGGTCGACTCCACAGCCGCACCCCTTGCTGGGATTGCCCTCTTGTCGACCTGGATCGGCTATGAGGTCGGCCTGCTTCAAGACATCTCAAAGGAGCTTGGCTTGGGCATTGATGGCTACGCCTTGTTCCTCTCAGCGGTTCCCTTCCGCGCCTACTGCTTGATCGCCCTGCTGCTGGTTTTCGCCTCAGCGTACACAGGACGCGATCTTGGGCCGATGGTCGAGGCGCAACGTGCCCCTGTAATCCCAGATGACGGGGCGGTGACCAACGCCAACGAAGGAGCGCCTTCGGCAGCGGCCTGGCGGGCGATCGCTCCGTTAGGGCTAACCTTTGGGTTGGTGTTTGCTGGGCTTCTCTTCAAAGGGTCGGCGGGCCTAAAAGGCGACTTTGACCCCTGGAGCCTGTCAGGCTGGCGCGCCATTATGGGCGTTGAAGAAGCGCAGCTCATGGGGGTGACTCTGGACATCGCGAGCATCCTGGCGCTGGCCTCAGTCGTCGGATTGATCGCCGCTTATGGAGCGGGGCTGCAAGCACGGGTTCATGCCCAAGTGCTCAACCAAGCCATGGTGCGAGGGCTCAAAGGGGTCTCGCCAGCGATCGCGATCTTGCTCTGTGCTTGGGTGCTCAGCTCAGTCAACGGAAGCATCGGCACGAAAGACGTGCTGGCGGGGTTCATCGCCGGTGATACGGCCGCCATCTGGCTTCCGGCGGCGACCTTCTTGCTGGCAGCTGGAACCAGCTTTGCCACCGGGACCAGTTTTGGGACCATGGGCATCTTGCTGCCGACTTTGGTGCCGATCGCTCATACGGTGGGCGGTATAGACGCAACGATTCTGGCCATCGCTGCGGTGATGGATGGAGCCATCTTCGGTGACCACTGCTCACCTCTATCCGATACCACGGTGATGAGCTCGATCTCGACGGGCTGCTCGCTCGATGAACACGTTCGAACCCAGCTGCCCTACGCCTTCCTTGCGATGGGTGCTGCTCTGCTTTTGTGTTATATTCCGGCGGGTTTGGGCTGGTTTGGTCCGGCGCTTGCGCTGCCCTTAGGCGGAATTGCGGTTCTGCTTATTCTCAGGCTCCTCGGTCGGCGCACCGAAGACCAGAGCGAGCCAAGTCCGACACCGCAATAGATCGAAAACATTACTCATCGTGAGCCGCTGCGACGACCGGCGCGCTCCGCTTGATCGGGCGCAGCTTGTCCGACTGCGCGCACCTTGACCTTGCAAGGCCGCCCACGGCGCTGTAGCGGCGGCGCATCAAAGGAGCCCATCATGAGCTTTGAAGCTGCGAAAGCACAACTTGCCCCCCTCACCCCATCCGGTCGTAACTGGAGAGACGGTGACGAGCATCTGGATTTGGTTATGGACGGTCAAGAGCTGTCCTTAGGCGTCGGCGTAGTCGGCGATGACGACAACGATAAAGCCTATCTTCTGGCTCGTGTCGTTCTCTACGCAGACTGCTTTGGCGACGCCGAAACCGTCGACGAAGCGATGGTTCTTGAGCTTGCGGCTACGGCGCTTGGGCTTCCCGAGGGCTTGGACTGCCAGGTGGGGATCGAAGTCTACGACGGCAGCACCGATGAGTCTGGGGCTTTGGTTCCCGTCGAAAATGAGGGCGAAGTCGAAGTCGACGCCTTTGAGGTCCACTTCTCACCCGATGTCTCAATCGATCAACTCGACAACGATCTACTCAAGCAGCTCATCGCTGGCGCTCCCTACATCCTGCCGAGCGAGGAATAGGGCGCTGCGGCTTGCGCTGATCGGACCCCGTGCAGCGGGCAAATCGACGCTCGCACCTAAACTCGCACAAGCCCTGGGCTTGGAGTGCATCGATCTGGATGCGTCGATCGAGCGCACGCTTACAGAGCCTTTAGGGGCCTGGATCCAGCGCAACGGCTGGGCAGCTTTTCGCCGGCTCGAAGCCGAGGCGGTTGGGCGCGCTTTGCAGCATAACGCTGTGGTGGTCGCTTGCGGCGCGGGTGTCGTTGAATCCAATGACAACTTAGCGCTCTTGACCGAATCAAACAGTCAGGTCCTCTGGCTGGATGTCAGCGTTGAAGAGCAGTCAAAAAGACTTGGGAACGACTCGACTCGACCGCGCCTTGAGCCTGATTTATCTTTTGAAGAAGAGCTCCAAAGGATCGACCTGCGGCGGCGAGTTCTTTATCAACAAATTGCCGGGATACGAGTCGATGCCCAGGCAGCGCCCGAAGACGTGCTTAAACGGTGTTTAACGGAACTAGGAGACGTGAATGCTGGCGATCGTCACTGAACACACACGTCTGAGCGAGGACCTGATCAAGCTGCGCGTCCGAAACCCCGCCGCGCAGCCTCATCGGTCTGGCCAATACAGCATCGTCTCCCTGCCTGGGGTCGAGGGGCAAGCCTACTTCTCGATCGCATCACCAGCCTATGAGCAACCCGAGATGACCTTCTTGATTCGGCTCGGCGACACCGAGCTGGACGAGGGACTCAAGCACCTCAAAGTCGGTCATGAAGTTAACGTTTCACCCCCCGCTGGATGCTTCGTTCCTGCGCAGGACGGAGACGCTCTTTTGTTCCTAGGTGGCGGCACCGGTGTTGCGCCGATGCTCGCCATGGTTCGCGAGCTGGTGCGGGATAACGACCCGCGCCCCATCCGTTTGGTCTATGGTTACAGGAACGCTACCGAATGTGCCTTTAACGATGAGCTCAAAGCGCTCGAACAAGCGGGCGTGATCGTCCAAAGAGTGATCGGCACAGCGATTGTTCTGGGTGAAGATATGCTCGATGGTGAGCAGATCCGTGGTCACATCTGCGGACCTAAGCCGATGATCGCTGCGCTTCAGACCCAGGCGGCGGCGCTTGGTCTGGACGCGCTAAGCACCGAGCCCTACTAGCGGCTCCGCTCAGAAGCGAAACAACTGGCGCAGCTCCCAAAAACTAAAGCCGAGTAAGAAGCGCAGCTCGCGCCGATTCGGCAGCAACGACAACGCATCCTCCTCGCCGTCGAGGTCCAACTCTGCGTCGCCAGCGATAAAGGCTACCGCCTGCTCGCGCGTCAGACGCGCTAGGGCGCCTGGCGCATACTCCGCTCGCGACTCGTAGACAGGGATCAAGTGACGAAACAACAACTCCGAGAAGCGCATCGAGTCACGCCAGCCGGTGGCGTCGGGGTTGATTAAAGCGAGGGTCATATCATCACCCGCAGCATCTACGAGGCGCATCGAATCCGGATTAACCACCGCTGGATCACCCTGAACGAGTTGGACCATCACCTCGGCGCGAGGCTCACCTAGGGCGCGCTGTTGACGCCACAAAGCGGCTGCTCCCTCTCCTTCGGCGTCACCTGCAAGCCAAGCCCTGCGCGCCGTGAATCGATTGATCTCATGAAACCACAAGGGCGCATCCAGCAGACCCGCTCCTGGCCACAAAATACCTTCGTTGAACAACCCGTATCGCCCACTCGGCGTGTTGGTAATCGGAGGCATCCAGGTATCGAACAGCTCGGCCCAGGTGTCTCGATACGTCGAGATGTAGGGGATGTAGCCGTCGCCTGGAGGCGCCATCAAAACGGCGCGCTTTAGACGCGGCTCATGGGCGGCAAAGGTCATGCCGTAACGACCGCCGTTGCTGTGACCCACATAGCTGACCGAAGCGGGGTCAAAGTCGGCTTGGCCGTCGCCATCGAGATCAGTGCCGGATTGGCTACGGTCAGCGTCAGGCAGAAGGACGGTCAGCAGCGCCGAGAGATCCAAAACGGTCTGTCGGTTACCGTCATGCATTCCGACCATTCCAGCAAACTCAGGAGCAGCCCAGCTTGCGTGCAGACCCTCGGGGGACTCATAACGACCATCGGCGTTTCGATCGATCGCACGCCCTGGGGTAACCACCGTCACCGGAAGCCCATTAACGATCGGCAGCTGCATCTCGGTCGCTGGACCTCCTCCGTGTCCTACTGCGTCGGCCATCACGGCGGCGAACCCTGCTGCGCAAAGGGCGTCCGCAACGACCCATAAATCATGGCGAAGCCCTGCATAGCCAGGCCCCAATAGAACCACGGGCCAGCCTTGCTCTGGGCGCTCGCCCACCGGTAAAAACACATTCACTTGAACGGTCTGCGCACCACCCGGCGCAACGCCTGATTCGGTCAGTCCAGCTAGGATCCCAAGGTCGTTACGCCAGACAGGTAGATCGACTTGGGCATAGATCAGCTCACCAAAATTCGAATCGAGTTGACCGTCGAGTTCGGCATAGCTTTGCATCGGCATAAACAGCTCTTGGAAGGCTTGAACGACCGTTCCCGCTGGCGCCTCCATCTCTGCTGACAAGCTCCAGTCACGATTGATCTGAGCATACTGCTGGTCTCCGGTCTCCACCGACCGAAGCAAGGCTGCGCTGGTTGCGCTCAATCGATTCATGTCAAAGACGAGCTCATCTTCGAGCACCAACTGACCGTTCTCATCCGCCACAAAGTCGGCGACATGCAAACGCAGGTAAAATCCGCGCCGCCCGGCCTCGATGCCGAAGAAATTTCCGTTGAGTAGATCGGTAGCCTCTTGGCGATGTAAGACCTCAAGGCTCGGAATCTCACCGCCCCAGGCTCGTCCATCCACAATCGATGCGCGTCGAGCAGCCAAGGCGTCGCCGACGCTTTGGATCGTAAACGGCTCGGCGGCGAGGATGTCGTCTCGGCTCGCTAAATCGACAGCCAACGCATCTTGGCTGGGCGTTGCGCCCGGCAACAAGCTAATGTCCCAATCCCCGGGCGCCCTCTTGAGCAGGCTGTAATAAGTAGCACCGGCTCTGAGCGGCGCTGCGGCAGCGAACTGCACACATCGACGCTCTCGATCGATAGTAATTTGAGTGACTTCTTGAACCTGTTCAGAGGCATCAACGAGCTGGATCAAGTCTGCGGGGGGCGGACTCAGCGGCAGGTCTTGGGTAAAGCAAAATCGCCCAACAGGACGCAGCGCATAACCATCGAGCCGAGCCTGGATCTGGCGCATCGTGACGTGGAAGAACCCTTCGTCATCTTCGACAACCGGCAAACGCCAGCCGTCTTCGTCTCGCCAGTGATCAGAAGGCCACGGTCGGCCTTCAATGGTCGCGGGTGCGGCCTCAAGACGAAGGGCGATCGGCGGCGGCGGCGCAGGCGCTGCGTCCACGACGCCAGCGTCGGCGAAGCCTGCATCGAGATCGACGACAGGGTCTTCTGCACAGGCAGCCAGGCTGAGACATCCTAAGAGTACTGCCCGGCTCCACATACCTTAGAACCGGTAAGTAAGATCAGCCCCGACGACTTCACGAGCGAGGTCTGCGTTAAACACTCGGTCTTCATTTTGACCGTTCACGGGGCGCGCCATCGTGCGCAAGCCGCTGAGGGCTGCCATGTACCGCTTATACCCTAAGGTGAGCGTGATCGGGACACTCGGAGCTTGGAACCATACCCCAGCGCCAAAACTGGTCTGCAGCGAAGGCCAAGTGAACGCGTCGGACGGGTCACGCCGAGGCGTTCCCGTTCCGCCGACCGATTCACCATTTTGGTTCACATCAAACTGAAGATTGTGGACCTGGCCGTGACTCAGGTTCAAACCCAAACCGCCACCAACAAAGGCTCCAACCGGCGCCCTGCCAAACTGTACGTCCAAGCGACCGTCGAGCTGGATAAAGCGAACATAATCGTACTGATACCAGAACTCTTCGCCCGCTTCGTCAGTGGCTTCGTCAGGATGCGAGAGCTTAAGCCAAGCCTCGTCTTGACCCGACTCAGAGTTGGTAATCGAATGCGTCGGCAAGGTGCCAGCGCTAAAGCCGACTCCCAGGCGAACACCTGGCGTTCCAAGCGGTAAACGTAACTGAGCGACGAGCGCAATCGAGTTACCCGCGGTGGCTACGCCGTCAGCTCCGCTGACCAACGAAGGACCAACGCTCAATCCGACCTCGCCCGCTAGACCGCCCTTTTTCCAGTCAGCGATTCGCTTTTGCTCGTCCGCTTTACGCTTCTTCGCATCCGCCGAAGCTTTGGCGGCTAACTCGGTGGCGTTCGCTTCTTCAGCTTTGCGCATCTTATCGAGTGCGGCTTGTTTCTCAGCTTCAATCTTAGCGATCCGCTCCGCGTCAGCCGCTTGCTGCTTTTCAAGCTCAGCTTGCATCGACTTGCGATCCGCGTCGGCGACCACTTTCCAAGGCGCTAGACCCGTCAAGCCTTTGGGAGCGGATGCCTTCTTAGCGGCCCCGACCTCAGGAACAACCATCGTCGCCGGAGCGCCATCCGCTCGTGCTTTAAAATTATGCAGCCCCACACCCAGTTCGGTGACCGCTTTGGACACGCTCATCAGGTCGAGTTCGGCGAGCACAACCGAGCGCTCTTTGCGTTTCGCAAAGGCTCCATCGGCTCGAAGGCCACTGATCCACACCGTGACCAGGCCACCCTTCTCACCCAGCGGTTTGATCCGAACGCGCGCCACGCCGCCAAGAGCGGAGAACGCGTTGCGGAGGGTCTCGCCACACACAGCGCCCTCACAGCCAGCTTGCAGCAACGAGCGCAGCTGCACGCCGATCGGATCACGAAGCAGCTTCTTGCCGGACAGATCCACAAGGTTACCGTCCTGCAATCGGCGGCTGATCATCCGTTGCTTTTCGAGACTAGACGCCAGCGCAGCGACAGCTGCTAGGCGAACATCTTCGGTCGCTGTCTTGGCCTTGGGGCCAAGCACAAGGATGCGATTATTGGTGGCGCCAGGAACAATGGCGGCGAGAAGAACTGCGAGCTGAATCAGCAAAGAATCGCCCTTTCTTGAGCACCGCTACGCGGTGTAGGCTTAGCCGGGACGCTGACACGTTCCCTGTGGACGGTCAAATACCCTACATGACACGAAAGACAAATCCCGTTAGTCGCCGCAGGCAAGGAGATGGCCATGGTCAAGGTTTTGGATAAAGGATTCATCGACGTCGTCGACGTGATGGGAAGCGACTTGAGTGTCGTGAATGCGGCACGTGTTAGCTTCGGAAAGCGCAAAGAGGAGATGACGCCCGGCGATTCCAAGCTGATCCGCTATCTGTGGACTCACATGCACACCTCGCCCTTTCGTCACGCCAGCATTCAGTTCCACTTGAAAGCACCGATCTTTGTCCTGCGCCAGTGGATGAAGCATCAGGTGGGTTGCGCCTGGAATGAAATTTCTGGCCGCTATGTGGTCTTTGAGCCTGACTTTTACGTGCCGGCTAACTGGCGCGAACAACACGAGAGCAACAAGCAAGGCTCCAAAGGCTCAATCGCTGATCAAAACGAGGCCACCCGGCTCTACGAAGCAACGCTTCAACAACAGTTTGATGCGTACAATGAGCTTCTGGCTCAAGGGGTTTGTAAGGAGCAAGCGCGCATGGTGCTCCCGGTGGCTACCTACTCGGAATGTTATTGGACCTGCTCACTGCAAGCGATCATGCATTTCTTGAGCCTCCGGCTGGACGCTCACTCCCAGTGGGAAATTCGTCAGTATGCCGCGGCGGTCTTCGCCTTGGTCAAAGAACGCTTTGCGGTCAGTCTCGAGCAGATGGAGCTGCCCGACGATATTGAACTGCCAGAACTCTAGGAACCGACCATGCTCGATATCAACGTCATTCGCCGAGACAGCGATCGCGTCAAAGCTGCGGTCGCACGCAAGAAATTCCCTGTCGATATTGATGAACTGTTAAACGTCGATGAACAGAGGCGTCAGCTGGCTGGGCAAGTGGATGGTTTGCGCGCGAAGCGCAAAGAGATCTCCGGATCGATCCCTCGACTCGACGGCGAAGCCAAAGCCGAAGCGATCGCCCAAGGGCGTGCGCTGCGAGAGGACATCGCCAAGCTTGAAGAAACTCAACGTCACAACGAATCACGCTTTGATGAGTTGATGATGCTGGTGCCGGGTCTACCGGTCGACGGTATTCCAGACGGCGCAAGCGATGAGGACAACCTTGAGGTCCGCCGAGTGGGTGAACTCCCCAGCTTTGACTTCGAGGCTAAAGATCATGTCGAGCTGTGCGAAACGCTCGGCTTGGCGGACTTCACAAGAGCCGCAAAATTTGCAGGGGGTCGAGCCTATCTGCTGACCGGCCATGGCGCTTTGCTTGAATATGCGGTGACTCGCTTTGCCATGGATCTGCTGATGCAGCGCGGCTGGAGTCCGATGGTCGTTCCGCTCCTGGTCAACGAGAAAGCGATGTTCGGCACGGGGTTCTTTCCCCACGGCCTCGAAGACACGTACCAACTACCCAACGATGATTTGTATTTAGTAGGGACCTCTGAAGTCAGCTTAGTCTCGATTCATCGCGATGAGGTCTTAGGCTCGGAAGCGTTGCCGGTCCGATACGCAGGGATGACCACGTGCTTTCGACGTGAAGCCGGCAATTACGGTCGCGATACCCGTGGGCTTTATCGAGTTCACCAGTTCCAAAAGGTCGAACAAGTTTCGATCATCGAAGCCAGCGAGGAGGCGAGCGAAGCCGAGCACTATCGGTTGCTCGATAACTCAGAGTCGATCCTCAAAGCGCTGGGTATCCCCTATCGAGTGGCGCTCGCCTGCACCCAAGAGCTGGGCATGGGGCAAGCGCGTAAGCACGAGATCGAGAGCTGGATGCCGAGCCGGCAAGCCTACTGTGAAACGCACAGCTGCTCGACGATGCATGACTTTCAAGCGCGCCGAAGCAACCTGCGTTATCGGCCAGAGGCTCAAGCCAAACCCTTGTTTGCCCACACGCTCAACAACACAGCGATCGCCAGCCCGCGCTTTCTGATCCCGCTGCTCGAGCTCAACCAGCAAGCTGATGGTTCGGTCGTGATCCCCGAGCCGCTTCGACCCTATATGAACGGGACCGAAGTGCTGGAGCCTAAGTGACCCGTTTGACCCACTTAGACGCTAACGGCAAAGCCCAGATGGTCGACGTCTCGGACAAAGCCGCGACGGTACGCGAGGCGACCGCTCAGGGGAAAATCTGCCTCAAGCCCGAGACCGTTGAGCTTCTCTACAGCGGCGGATTGCCGAAAGGCGATGCGCTCGGTGTTGCGCGCATCGCAGCGATCCAAGCCGCCAAAAAGACCTCTGATTTGATCCCCCTTTGCCACCCCTTGATGATCGACAAAGTCGAGGTTGAGTTCAGTCAAGAACCTGATGCGATCGTGCTCACGGCGGTGGTCCGATGCAGCGGAAAAACAGGCGTCGAGATGGAAGCACTGACCGCAGTCTCGGTAGGCTTGCTCGCGCTTTATGACATGGTCAAAGCGGTCGAACGCAGCGCTCGGATTGATGGCATTGCGTTGATTGAGAAGCGAGGCGGAAAGACCGGCCACTGGACCGCTTCGAGCGACTAAAGCTTACACAAGTTGACCAGGATCGGCGCCTGTTCGGTTCCGACGTTATGCGCCTTGCATCGTAAGCCCGCGCAATCCGCATCCGTGCAACACGTGTCCGAGCATCGGTTGTCAAAACAACTCGAGGACAAGCAGTCGTTATCGACCTGACAGGCGGCGCCGGCAAGGCCTTGACCCTGACCCTGAGCACGTCCGCAGACTTTAACAATGATGTTGCCCGCCTGATCAATAATCGTCGGATTGCACGACAGCCCTGGACTGCAATCTGCAGCGCTGCAGCAGAGCGGCTGGCACTGGTTGGTGGTGTTGTCGCAAAGACCGGAGCGGCAGCTGTGGTTGCCGGGCGCACACGCAGAGCCGTTCGGGGCGAGCCCACTGGCGCTACCGCACAGTCGAGCGATCGAACCATTTTGGTCTAGGGCCATCGCCATACACGCCTGAACGTTACCGCAGTGTTGATCACGGCTGCAATCTCGCTGACAAAAGGCGCCCTGCTGAGTGTTGGCACAAATCCCCGAGCGACAAGCCGCTGGGCTTTGGCAAGCTTGTCCCTCAACCCCCGACAGCGGCCCACCTGCCCGAGTCGATGGGACACAAAAGCTCATCGCCGAGCCCAGCAGAGTCGTACACATCGACGCCAAGGGACAATCCTGGCTATGCCCACAGGCTTGTGAGCAAAATATCTCTTGGTTCCAAACCCCGGCGAAGCCACTTTGGCACTGCGAAGCTGCGGCGGTCGGTTGGCCGTAGGCTAGTCGTCCTTGTTGCCCTCGCGGCACACATTGACCATTTTGGCAGGATTGGTTGTCAGGACACTCTCCGTCGTGAGCGCAGCCCCCTTGTTGCTGCGTCACGCACTGTCCGTTGCGACAACGTTGGTCTGGAGGACATTCCTGATCAGAGGTGCATCCTTGGTTTCCGCCAACGCATTGATTATCGGTGCATGTTTGCCCCTCATCACAATGTCGATCCGTGCCGCATTCCACACAGCGACCTTGAGCACAAACCGGCATCGATCCGGGGCAGTCTTGGTTGCGCTCACAGTCTTGAGCGGGGCCTTCGCAGCGGTTGTTCTGACAACGCTCATCGCCCTCGCAGTGGCTGTCGATCGTGCAAGCGACGCAGGCATCTCCAACGCAATGCGGCGTAGCCCCTTCACAAGAAGGCTCACAGGCGCCCCCGCCGCACAGACCTAGTCCGGTCTCATCATCGATTGCTTCACAATCTTGTCCCTCAGCGCAGCCCTCTCGGGTCCAGCATTGATCACCGGTAAGCTCCGTGCATTCAAACCGAGGTTTTGCGCAGTACATCTGGGCACCACACTCCTGATGCCTTTGGCAGGGGTTGCCCACTTGAGGGGTTCGGCATTCTCCTTGGCTGCATACCATCCCTGCGAGGCAATCCCATGCGCCCTGGCATTCGTTGACGATCGGCTGGCAAGCACCTCGGCGGCACACCTCACCGCCACCACACTCGCCATCGTTCACGCAGCTTCGAATCGAGCTCGAGCACAAGCCATTGTGACACACCGAACCGCTCACACAGTCAGCGGTTCGAGCACAGGCTTCACCATCTTGGACAGGCCCGCAGGCAGCGAGGCTTAGCGCACTGAAAAACAAAGCAAACCGTCGGTTTGAGCGCATCATAAAAGACTATTCTTCCCGTAAGTTCGTGCGTAGTGGGGCGGCAACACGATGCCACAGCCAGCGCGAGAGGGCGAGTTCACGACCATGGTGCTACGCGGACCCAGCGAAAAACAGCAGTGGGCATTAATGGCTCGCTACGGAACCGTTGGCATCGAGATGGGCCTCTGCGTCGTCTTCGGTTGGTATATGGGCATCACGGCAGACGACTGGTTTGGAACGGCTCCCTACGGTCTGAATCTAGGCCTTATGTTCGGCGTGGCAGCAGCGTTCAATGCGCTGTGGCGGATGTATAAGGTGATGGTGGCTGACACCGAGAACGAAAAACAGACCCCCGACGCTGATGAACCTGACGCCTGATCAAACCCGAGCAGCTCGGGTATTTGAGTTCGCGCTGATCGGCTCTGCAACGGCCTTATTGGCCGGTGCCGGCCTGCTCGGATTTAGTCGCCTCATTCCTGGGGGGCTCATCGGCGCCGCATTGGCGGTGGTTAACGTCCGACTGACGCGCCGAATCACGCAGTCTTATTTGGAATCTCCAACTCGAGAAAAAGCCACCGCCTCCGCTTGGTTGATCGTCAAGATTTTTTGCGTGCTTGCGTGCGTGGGAGCCGTCGTGTACCTGCGCCCCGAGCTCGCGCCAGGCATGGCACTCGGGTTCACCTCGGTGCTTCCCGCATCGTTGATTTTGGCTGCGAACTACGCGTTGAAAAGGTTGGAGTAATCTATGGATCCTCACTCCTCATGGCTCGTCTTAGTGCCCGGGTATGAAAGCCTGGTTGCGACGCTTCAAAACAATCTGATCTTTGGTGACGCCAGCGTGGTCGTCGCGCAGCACCTCGTGGGTGCGATGCTGGTGGTGATCTTCTTATTGGTCGGCACCTCGATGTCGAGTCGCCACTTTCGCAGCACGCCGGTGCCGGCAAAGACCTTTGGGTTTACCCTGATCTTTGATGCGATCTTGGGCGGCGTTGCGGGCATGTGCCGAGACCTGATCGGGACCAGCGAGTGGAAGCGCTACTTCCCCTTGATCGCCACCTTAGCGCTCTTTATTTTGTTCAGTAACCTCATGGGTTTGGTCCCCGGCTTTGCGCCTCCAACGGACAACCTAGAGACGACTGCGGTCTGCGCCGTCATCGTCTTCTTGTACTACAACTTTCATTCGCTTCGTCGAAACGGAATCGGACACATCGCGCACATGGCAAACCCTGCCGGCATGGGCTGGACCTGGGCGCTAGCACCGTTGATGTTCCCGATCGAGTTGATCGGACATTTGGCTCGACCCTTGAGCTTGGCGCTGCGTCTGCGCGGTAACATGGTCGGTGACCATGCGGTGATCGCTGCATTTGCTGGCATCTTACCGATCGTTCTTCCCCTGCCTTTCTTGGTCATGGGGCTGCTCGTTTGCTGCCTGCAAGCGTATGTCTTTTGCATGCTCAGCGCGATCTATATCGGCATGGGCGTGGAACAGCACGAGGATCACTAATATTGAGTTCACAAGCGCCCCCGCGGTGGAGAGAGTAAGGTTCGTGGTGAGGGGGATAGCATGAAGATTTACGCCCATTGGGCAAAGGAGCATTTCGATGCGTAACTTGTTTGGATTTGTAGTTGTTTTGGTCACCTCGAGCGTAGCTTTTGCTGCCGACGGCGGCGGCGGTGGTGGTCTCGCAGCGATCGGTGCTGGCTTGGCGATCGGCCTGGCAGCCTTTGGTGGCGCCCTGGGTCAGGGTAATGCAGCCGGTGCTGGTTTGGAAGCCATGGGTCGCAACCCGAACGCTAGCCTGATGGCTCCGTTCATTGTCGGTCTTGCGCTCATCGAATCGCTGGTGATTTACGGCCTCCTGGTCGCGTTCCAGTTGATCGGTAAAATCTAGTCAAAAACGCTCGAGAAACCGGGCGGTTTGATGAATGGATTCGGCGGCGCTTTGCTGCCGTTTCCTTTTTTTACCCACGCGAGCGCCCAATCCGTTGCGGGCGGGGGCAATGGCCGGTAAGGTTCTGATCGAATGGCTCCAGACTTGGAGGACGGTCATGCGTTCTATATCATTGCTCACCTGTGCAGCAGCACTACTCTTCACAGGTTGCGACGACCCTCAAGCGGGCGTTGTTGATCCCACAACACCGATCAACAGCTGCGTCGATCTTGACGGCGACGGCTACGGCGAGAACTGTGATCTGGGTCTTGATTGCGATGACAACGATCCGTTGCGCGCCTTGAGCTGCGAAGCTGCAGGGCAAGACGCTGGTCCGGTGATCACCCCTCCTGACCACTGCGAGCCTGGCGCACGGCTGCCCGGCTGCCCTTGCGCCGGAACCGAAGAGCCTGTGGATTGCTATGACGGCCCTGCCGAGACCATGGGCGAAGGCATCTGCCACGCGGGTTCACGCTACTGCATCGAAACCGCTGAAGGGTCGGCGACCTACATCTGGAGCCGCTGCGAAGAGCAGCAATTGCCTCGTGCCACGGAGCGCTGCAATGGTCTTGATGACAACTGCGACGGCCGCGTCGATGAAGGCGTTCTGAGCAGCTGCGGCAACTGCAACCCCCACTGCTACAACACCGGCCAAGGCCCCAGCAGCGGCGAAGCCTTTGACGAGCCCAACGACGACAACGGTTCAGGCGTTGGTCTTGATGAAGACGGCAACCTCATCCTCAACCGCAACGAAGTTCGCTTCGAGTACCTCTGGGTGGCGAACGCTGGAGAGGGCACGATCTCAAAGGTTGATACCCGCGAGCTTCGTGAAGCCGCTCGATTTGATTCGGTGGGTCCCAACGATGACGGCTTAGCCGCAGGAACCTCAAACTCTCCGAGCCGAACCGGTATCGATCTTAACGGCGACATGTTTGTCGCCAACCGCGCCTTCGGACGGCAACCCTCGGTGACGAAGATCTACAACCGTGACTGCGCTGATCGAAATGGTGACGGTCGTATTCAGACCTCGCAAGACGTCAACGGGAACAACGTCATCGACCGTAATGATCCCAACGAGTTCTTTGGTCAAAATGATGAGTGCTTTGCCTGGACCGAGGCGATCGGTCGAAACGGCGGCACCGCCCGCGCCCTGGCGATCGACGCCGGTGATGCGCAGAACCCTTACGGCAACGTCTGGGTCGGTATGTACACGCACCGTGAGTTCTACGGCATCCAGGGCAGCGACGGCTCGATGGTTCAAGCTCAGGGGCTTCAAAACCCGGTGAGCATTGGTCACTCCCCCTATGGCGCAGTGGTCGATTCGAACGGCTACGTCTGGTCAGGAACCCTGAGCGGCGGAACCATCGCTGGCTTTGACTCTCGCACCGGCCGCGCCTCAGGCGTGATCCGTCCGCAGGGTGTCCCTGCTCGCTCTTATGGCTTTACCATGGACGGCGAAAACCGCCTCTGGGTTGGCGCTCAATCGGATGGTGTGAATCGCTATGATCCGTACCGCGACGCCAACGGCAACCCGATCCAAGATCCGCTAGCTGGCGGTGGCGCGTGGCGTCACTCCTCCTGCGGCGGTAACCGCTGCTACATGCGTGGTGCGGGCGCTGACGCCGAAGGGCGCATCTGGTTTGCGGACAACACCTCGGGCATGATCGGCTATCGAGTCGACACCATGCAGCTGATCGGTCAGTTCAGCATCGGCGGCGGCACCACGGGCGCTGGCGTTGACTTCAACGGCTTCATCTGGGGCGTCGCATCGGGCGGGTATACCGGTCGAATCGATCCGAACAACCCCAACGATGTGCGTCGAGTAACGGTCGGCTCTGGTCCCTACACTTACTCGGATTTTACCGGCTTTGGTCTGCGCAACTTCACCGCACCTCGCGGCGGCTACAAGATGGTCGTCGAGGGCTGCGAAAAACTCGATACCGACTGGATGACGCTGGATGCAGAAGCCACGTTGCCTCCGCAGACTCGTATCGAGTTCCGAGCCAAGATCGCTGAGTCTCGTGATGAGCTCGCCGATCCAGGCTTGCGCGCCTTTGGTCCTTGGACCATCGCCGCCGAGGGCCCCAACGAGCTTCCAGCCGATCTGGCTGAACTTCCTGGAGGGCGCTTCATGGAGCTTGAGATGTTCTTAGTCTCAACAGATCGCGAAGCGACCCCGGTTCTTCGTGGCGTCGATGTGCGTTTCCAGTGTGAGATTGAAGAATAGCGGCGCATCCACAGGCGGTCATGGGTCGAGCGCTTCACGCGCTCGACGCTTAGTCCTGTGGTGTGTGCTATCTCTTGGTCTCGCTTGCGGCGATTCCGTTCCCATTGAGGGCGACCCGAACGTGCCGGTCGATTCGTGTATCGATCGAGACGGCGACGGCTACGGCTATGACTGCGATCTGGGATCGGACTGTGACGACAGCGACCCACTGCGGGCGCTAAGGTGCGAGGTGTCGAGCGACGCGGGTGCTGCGCCCCCTGAGCCACAAGATTGCGAAACGGACAGCCAGGCTGCCGGTTGCCCCTGCCCCCCGAACCAGGCCCCGATTGACTGCTATGACGGCGCAGATGGGACCCTTGGTGTGGGCATCTGCCGCAGCGGTGTAAAGCGCTGCACCGAACGCACAAACAACTGGATCTGGAGCCCATGCGAGGGCCAACAAACGCCTCAAGCTTCAGAGCGATGCAATGGTCTGGACGACACGTGCAATGGGCAGATCGACGAAGGCGCCCTAAACGTCTGCGGGAACTGCAACCCAAACTGCTTTGACGTCGCCTTTGGACCGGGGACCGGGCGTCCCTTCTCCGAACCCAACCAAGACAATGGATCAGGCGCCGTTTTGAACGAAGACGGCCACTTACAGCTCCTCAACAGCGACACGCGCTTCGAATACCTTTGGGTTGCCAACAGCATAGAAGGGACGCTGTCGAAGGTCGACACTCATGAACTTCGAGAGGTCGCACGATACTACTCCGTGGGACCCAACGATGACGGACTCACCCCCGGTAGGCACAATTACCCGAGTCGCACCGCTATTGATTTAGGGAGCGATATGTTTGTCGCCAACCGCGCTTTTAATCGAGAGGGCGAGCCCGGGCAACCAAGCATCCCCCAGCGCAGCTCGGTCACTAAAATCGCAAACCATGACTGCATCGATCGAAACGGTGATGGGCAGATCCAGACCTCGCGTGACGTCAGCGGCAACAACGTCATTGAACTTGAGGACCCCAACGAGTTTCTAGGGCTCAATGATGAGTGCTTCGCGTGGACCAAAGCCGTCGGGCGACCAGGCGGGATCGCGCGCGCCTTAGCGCTCAATGTTGGCGACGCACAAAGCCCTAACGGCAACGTCTGGGCGGGCATGTGGAGCCATCGCGAATTTTATGGCCTACAGGGACATACCGGTGAACTCATTGAGCGCCCCGGAATGCCCAACCCCGTTGCGGTGGGACACCCACCTTATGGCGCCGTTGTCGACTCGAGCGGTTACGTTTGGTCGGGAACACAGGGAGGCTGCTCCATCGTCGGCTTTGATTCGCGAACCGGGCGAACCTCTCAGCCCTTCGAGCTCAACTGCCGCGGCTATGGCTTTACGCTCGATGGAAACAATCGGTTGTGGATCGGAGCTCAAAGCGAAGGCGCTCTTCGTTATGACCCTTATCGTGACGCAAACGGTCAAGCGATCGACGATCCACTCGCTGGTGGCGGAGACGTTCGACGGACGGGTTGCGTAGGCATACGATGCCATCTTCGTGGCGGCGGCGCCGACGCGCAGGGTCGAATCTGGTTCGGCAACACCGATGGCGTCGTCGGGTATCAAGTCGACACGATGCAGTTGATTGGACACTTCGGGATGGGCGGCACCGGCGCTCCTGGCGCTGGCGTCGACTTTAGCGGAAAGGTCTGGGGCGTATTTTCCAATGGTTTTACCGGGCGACTTGACCCGAGCAATCCAAACGATGTGCGGCGTGTGACGGTCGGATCCGGGCCTTATACCTACTCTGATTTCACAGGCTTTAATCTACGCAATTTTACAGCCCCTCGGGGAGGCTACAAACAGATCATCGAGGGCTGTGAAAAGAACGAAACCGATTGGCTTGCACTGGATGTCGAAGCCACCATCTTACCGCGAACACGGATCGAAGTACGCGCAAAGGCTGCGGGGTCGCTCGAGGCGCTCTCGACGCCAGGACTTGCCACGTTCGGGCCTTGGACACTCGATACCGAAGGAGTCGGTGAGCTAGCTGTCGATCTCAACCTATTGCCGGCTGAGCGGTTCATTGAACTTGAGGTGTTTTTGTTCTCGACAGACCGCAGGAGCACACCGCTTCTGCGTCGGATCAATGCCCGCTTTCAATGCGAGGATGAGGACTGATGATTTGCTCCACTTCGAGCGACCCGTAGGGTCGTTTGCGGCCGGGCACCTATTTGCGTTAGGGTGAACCGCTTCGGGCGGACGCCCGGGAGGGTTCGTTATGGTTCGTGCTTTATCTACAGCCGCTCTACTGGTCGGCTCGCTCGCTATGGTGACTGGATGTGATGATCCAGAAGCAGGGGTCAATGACCCAGGTACCCCAGTCAACAACTGCATCGACGCAGACGGCGATGGCTACGGCGAGAACTGCGACCTCGGTCTAGACTGCGACGATAACGACCCGCTGCGGGCCTTGAGCTGCGAGGCTACAGGCCAAGACGCTGGGCCAGTGATCACCCCTCCCGATCACTGCGAGCCCGGCGCAAGGCTTCCGGGTTGCCCCTGTGCGGGCACTGAAGAGCCTGTTGATTGTTACGACGGCCCTGCTGAGACCATGGGCGAAGGCATCTGCCACGCAGGCTCTCGCTACTGCATCGAAACGACTGAAGGATCTGCCACGTACATTTGGAGTCGCTGTGAAGAACAGCAATTGCCCCGTGCGACGGAGCGCTGCAATGGCTTGGACGACAACTGCGACGGCCGAGTGGATGAGGGCGTGCTGAGCAGCTGCGGCAACTGCAACCCTCACTGCTACAACACCGGTCAAGGACCAAGCAGCGGCGAAGCCTTCGACGAGCCCAACGATGACAACGGCTCAGGCGTTGGACTGGATGAAGACGGTAATCTCGTCCTCAACCGCAACGAAGTACGGTTCGAGTACCTGTGGGTCGCCAACAGCTCGGAAGGCACCATCTCTAAGGTCGACACTCGAGAACTACGTGAAGCAGCTCGCTTTGACTCGGTGGGTCCCAACGACGACAATCTGACTCCGGGTTCTCGTAACTATCCCAGCCGCACCGGAATTGATTTGAACGGCGACATGTTCGTCGCCAACCGCGCCTTCGGCAGCCAGCCCTCGGTGACGAAAATCTACAACCGAGACTGCGCTGACCGAAACGGTGACGGTCGGATCCAGACCTCACAGGACGTCAACGGCAACAACGTGATTGATCGCAATGACCCCAACGAGTTCTTCGGTCAAAATGACGAATGTTATGCATGGACCAAAGCGGTCGGGCGCAGCGGCGGAACCGCTCGAGCTCTGGCGATCGATTCGGGTGATGGACAGAACCCTTACGGCAACGTCTGGGTCGGTATGTACACCCATCGCGAGTTCTATGGTGTGCAAGGCGGCGACGGCTCCTTGATTCAGCGTCCTGGGTTGCAAAACCCGGTCAGCGTTGGGCATTCGCCCTATGGAGCGGTCGTGGATTCAAACGGCTATGTTTGGTCCGGAACGCTGAGCTCGTGCACGGTCGTTGGGTTTGATCCCCGCACTGGGCGCGCAGGGCAGCCGGTCAATCTGGGTTGTCGGTCTTATGGATTCACCCTGGACGGTGAAAACCGCATGTGGGTCGGCGCGCTGAGCGAAGGCGCTTCTCGCTATAACCCGTACCGTGACCGCAACGGCAACCCGATTCAGGATCCTCTAGCTGGTGGCGGTGAGCAACGCTCAGCAGCTTGCGGCGCAGGGCGTTGCAACCTTCGCGGCGGCGGTGCCGACGCTGAGGGTCGCATTTGGTTCGCTAACCTTGATGCGGTGATCGGTTACCGAGTCGACAACATGCAGTTCATCGGGAACTTTGTCTTTGGCGGCAGCTCCGCAACGGGCGCCGGCGTCGACTTTAATGGCTACGTCTGGGGGGTGAGCTCGAGCGGGTTTACCGGCCGCATTGATCCCAACAACCCCAACGATGTTCGCCGAGTTACGGTGGGCTCAGGGCCTTACACCTATTCGGATTTCACCGGCTTTGGTCTGCGCAACTTCACCGCGCCTCGTGGCGGATACAAGATGATCGTAGAGGGCTGCGAAAAACTCGACACCGACTGGATGACGCTGGACGCAGAAGCCACCTTGCCACCGCAAACTCGTATCGAGTTTCGCGCTAAGGTCGCTGAATCTCGCGACGAACTCGCCGACCCGGGCTTGCGCGCCTTTGGGCCTTGGACGGTCTCGGCAGATGGCGTCAACGAGCTGCCCGCCGATCTCGCTGAGCTTCCCGGGGGTCGATTCATGGAACTCGAACTGTTCCTAGTCTCGACCGATCGTGAGGCGACTCCGGTCCTTCGTGGCGTCGACGTTCGCTTTCAGTGCCAGATCGAAGAGTAGAGTATGCTTCGCCTCGGGGCGCTCGGTCTCATACTTGCCTTGTTCAGCGCCTGCGGTGGGTGTGATGACAAGCTAGGCTGCGTGGACAAGGACCGCGACGGATACGGGGAGAGCTGTGCTCGTGGTCCCGACTGCAATGATGCAGACCCGAGTCTGTTTGATGACTGCCCGGTCAGTCCAGATCAAGCGGTTCAACCCTGCGAGGTTAATCCCTTGCAGCCGGGCTGTGCCTGCGACCTCGGGGTCCCCCCCAGAGAATGCTACGGTGCGGATCCGCTCACGCGAAACCGAGGCAACTGCCGCTCGGGAACGATGACCTGCGACAATGGGCTTTGGGGCGAGTGCGAAGGTGCGGTGCTCCCTGAGCGCGAGGTCTGCGATGATCTCGACAACAACTGTGATGGTCGGGTCGACGAGGGCCTTCGCAGCGCTTGCGGAACCTGCGACCCGAGCTGCCAACAAGACGCCGCCGGCCCAAGCTATGGCGACTCTTTTACGCCGCCTGAAGAGGGCAGCGCCTTGTCCGTTGATGAAGACGGCGCGCTCCGGCTCGATGTTCGCAACATCCGCTTCGATCACATCTGGATCGCCAACTCAGGCGAAAATACAGTGAGCAAACTCTCAACCGAGACGGGCTTAGAGGTCGGGCGTTATCGCATGCCGGACGGTTGCGGTGACCCATCGCGTACCACCGTTGATATTGAAGGAAACGTGTGGGTCGGTTGTCGCCAGGGCGGATCGATCGTCAAGATCGCAGCAGCCGAACGCGTCTGCGTCGACACCAACGGCGACGGCAACATCCAAACCAGCCGTGATGAGAACCAAAACGGACGGATCGAGGGCTCAGAGCTGCTTGCACGCAACACCGACGAATGTGTTTTGATGCGAGTCGCTATTGGCGGAAGCGTCGCACGCGCCGCCGCCGTCGACGCCAACGGTAACGTTTGGGCGGGGAGCTGGGATCAATCAAACTACACCCTCGTCCATGGCGAAACCGGCGAAATCCTTGCCCGAGTCGAAGCCGGCGGAAACCCCTACGGCGCGGCGATGTTTGGTAAAACACTCTACAGCTCGAACCGAGGCGGATCGACGCTGGCGCGCATCGACGTCGCCACGCGTCAACGCACCGGGCTGTGGCAGGTGCCAGGCTGCGCAAGCTTGTATGGCATTGCGGTCGATCGCTATGGTCATGTCTGGCTTGGCAACTACAGCTGCAATGATGTCCTGCGCTTTGACCCGCAGACCGAGACCTGGGCTCGGTTCTCAGTCGGCCGCGGCCTGTCGCGTGGCATGGCTGCTAATGCGGAGGGTCAAGTCTTCGTAGCGGTCGATGGAACCAACCAGGTCTATAAGTTTGATGCGGCGGACGGTCAGGTGCTTGGGGTGTACGATGTCGGACAAAGCGGGGTCATCGGCATTGCGCTCGATGATGAAGACTTTGTCTGGACCGTGGCACGAAACGGGCAAAAAGCGTCGAAGCTAACCGCTGACGGGGTGGTGATTGGACATTACTCAGTCGGCAACGCGCCCTACACCTATTCGGATATGACCGGACAAGCGCTGCGAACCTTTGCTGCGCCGATCGGTATCTACAGAACCGCGTACCAGAGCGGCTGCAAATACGAGACGATCTGGGGACCCATCGACATCGAGGCCGAGACGCCTGAGGGTACGGCCATCGAGGTTCGACTGACCGTGGCCGATGCCGCCGATCGGCTGATGAGTGGCCAAGCCATCACCTACGGGCCCTGGCGCCAAGATCCGCAAAGCGATGAATTCCCCGCTAATCCCGGTGAAATCGAGCGCCATGCCCACGCCATGCTCGAGGTTCACTTCATCAGCGAGAGCCGAGAAACGTCGCCGCGATTGACCGGACTGCAGATCCAGCACAACTGCATCGAATAAACTTTTAAAAACACAGCGTTTGCTGTTGTTGATTTTAGGGTCGAGCCCTCCCTATGGTGCCGCCCGCCCTCGGCTTATCTTCAGCCGGCGCGATTGGGAGGACCAATTGAGTCAATACGATGTTGTCGTAATCGGATCGGGACCAGGTGGCTACGTCGCAGCGATTCGCTGCAGCCAGCTTGGACTCAAGACCGCCATTATCGAGAAAGACCCAAGCCTGGGTGGAACCTGCCTGAACAGAGGCTGTATTCCAGCCAAGGCGCTATTGCACGCTGCTGAAGTGCTGCATGAGGCGCAAGAAGGTGATAAATTCGGCGTCAAAGTCGCCAGCGCCGAGATGGACATGAACGGGCTGCAAGCCTACCGAAAACGCATCGTTGATGAGTTGACCGGTGGGATCGCCTACCTGATGAAGAAAAATAAAATCGACGTGCACACCGGCTACGGTCGGCTCAAAGGGGCTGGCAAAGTCTCGGTGAGCTCAGACAGCGGTGAAACCGTTCTTAGCTGCGCCAACGTGATTCTCGCCACCGGATCCACCGTCCGTGATTTACCGGGCGTCCGATTTGATGGCGAGCGGATCATCTCGAGCGATGAGATGCTCGAGCTCAACTACGTTCCCCAGCGCGTCTTAGTGATCGGCGCAGGAGCCGTGGGCACCGAGTTCGCATCTGCGTATAAAGACTACGGTTCCGAAGTCACACTCGTTGAGTATGCGGACCGCTTGGTTCCGATCGAAGACGCTGACTGCTCTCGCGAGCTCGGTAAAGCCTTCAAGAAGCGCAAGATCACGGTCAAAACGGCGCATAAGGTCAACGAGGCGAAGCGGCGCGGAAAGACGGTCACCGTCGAGATCGAAAAGCTCAAAGATGGAAGCAAAGAGAAGGCGACGTTTGATGTGGTCCTAGTCGCCGCCGGCCGAGCACCCGTCACCGAAGACCTCGGCTTAGCGAGCGCTGGGCTCGCCACCGACAAGCGCGGTCTCGTTGCGGTCAACGAATGGTGCGAGACCGGCGCGCCGGGTGTTTATGCGATCGGTGACATCATCCCGACGCCTTGGCTTGCGCACGTTGCGAGCGCCGAGGGCATCATGGTCGCCGAGCGAATCGCCGGTCACAAGACCATGAGCATCGCCTACAACCGCGTCCCCAACTGCACCTATTGCCGCCCCGAGGTTGCGAGCGTCGGGCTGACCGAAGCCGCGGCCAAAGAGGCAGGGTATACGGTCAAGACGTCCAAGTTCCCCTTCTCGGCGATCGGTAAAGCAAAGATCCTCGGTGACACCGCTGGCTTTGTTAAAGTCGTCGCCGCCGAAGAGTATGATGAGATCCTTGGGGTGCACATCTGCGGTCCTCGAGCCACCGAAGCCATCGCCGAAGCTTGCGTCGCCTTGGGCGCCGAAGCGACCGGTGAATGGTATGGTTCGATCATGCACGCCCACCCCACCCTGAGTGAGACGGTGCAAGAGAGCCTGCACCAGCTCATGGGTCACGCGATCCACATCTAACGAGACGATTTTAATGGCTAAAGCGCACGAGAAGCTCTTTCCGGGAACTGGCGACCGCCGGGCGCCTCAGCTCACAGAGCTGAGCACTCCATTGAGCAAGGCGATGCGCCTGCGGCTCTTTGAGTGGATGGTCACGACGCGCAAGGTCGAGGCGCGCATGGGGACGCTTTATCGTCAAGGTAAGGTCGTCGGTGGACTCTACCGAGGTGAGGGCCAAGAGGGGATCTCGGTCGGAACCGCGATGGCGCTGCAAGACGGTGATATCGTGGGTCCAATGATTCGTGACCTCGGCGCGATGATGGTGCGAGGCGTGCCGCCGAGGGATGTCTTTTGTCAGTACATGGCGCGAGCAGATGGACCGACCGGTGGTCGAGACTGCAACACCCACTTTGGTGATCACGAGCTTGGAATTACCGCGCCGATCTCTATGCTTGGGGCGTTGATCCCAGTCGTTTCTGGGATGGCTTGGGCGAGCAGACAGCAAGGAAACAACCCCGTCGGCTTGACCTATATCGGTGACGGCGGCGCCTCATGTGGCGATTTCCATGAAGGCTTAAACATGGCGGCGACGCTCAACTCGCCGCTGGTGCTGATCATCGAGAACAACGGCTACGCCTACTCGACACCAGTCCAAGCCCAAAGCCAGGTCGAATGGTTTGTGGATCGAGCGCCGGCCTATGGCGTACTGGGCATGCAAGTCGACGGCAACGACGTCGAAGCCGTCTACAACGCCACCAAGCTAGCTTGTGATCATGCTCGCTCAGGCAAAGGACCGGTACTGATCGAGGCGATCACTTTTCGGATGAACGGTCACGCCGAACACGACGACGCCAGCTACGTCCCCGAAGCGTTGGTTAAAGCTTGGAGCAAGCGAGACCCGATCGACATCCTGCGCGACCGACTGATCGACGAAGGGGTCAAATCAAAGCGCCAGATCGATAACCTTGAGCAAAAGATCTTTGACCAACTCAGAGACGATTATGAGTTCGCCCTCGCCAGCGACATGCCTGATGCGCTCTACGCGACCGGCGGAGTGTACAGCGAAGACGACATCGGACAGCCCGATCCCAGGAGGGCCGGCCGATGACCATCACCTACATCGAAGCCATCGGAGAGGCGATCTCCCAAGAGATGGAGCGAGATCCATCGGTTCTGCTGATCGGCGAAGACGTCGGTCATTACGCAGGCGCGTTTAAGCTGTCGAAGGGCTTTCTTGAGTCCTTTGGTCCGGATCGAATCATCGACACCCCGATCGCTGAGTCGGCGATCGTCGGTCATGCGATCGGTATGGCGTACATGGGTATGCGCCCGGTCGTTGAGATGCAGTTCATCGATTTTATCGCCTGCGCCTACAATATGGTCACCAACTTCGCCGCGAAGAGTCGATATCGCCAGGGGCTGGCGTGCCCGATGGTGATTCGAGGCCCTTCGGGCGGCGGCGTACGTGGCGGACCGTTCCACAGCCAAAACGTTGAGGCATGCTTTCTTAATGTACCCGGTCTAAAGATCGTCGCTCCAGCGACGGCTGCGGACGCTAAGGGGCTGATGTTGTCGTCGATTCGCGATGACGACCCGGTGCTCTTTCTCGAGCATAAGTACCTTTATCGGCGCATTAAAGAGGTCGTCCCGAGCAACGAAGCCATCCCTCTAGGTCAAGCGATCGTTCGACGTGAAGGCTCAGATTTCACCATCGTGACCTATGGCGCGATGGTCTTTGAGGCGCTCGAAGCGGCGGAACAAATCGCCACCGAAACAGGCGCTCAAGCGGAGGTCATTGACCTACGCACCCTGGCTCCGCTCGATATGGAGACCGTGTATCAATCCGTGCGAAAGACGAACCGCTGCATGTTGGTTCATGAAGCCTGTTTGACCGGCGGCCCAAGCGGCGAGCTCGCTGCTCGTTTGTCCGAAGAGTTCTTTGACTGGCTCGATGCGCCCATCTTACGGGTGGCAGCGCTTGATTCGCCGGTCCCCTACTCGCCCCCCTTAGAAGATTATTTTCTTCCTAAATCTGTAGACATCGTGTTTCAGGCGAAGCGCCTGCTCGCCTACTAGGAGAACCTCATGGCCCTCATCGATATCGTGATGCCGCAACTCGGCGAATCCATTGCCGAAGGTACCATCGCCCGCTGGCTCAAAGCCGTTGGCGATAACGTAGCTGAAGATGAACCCCTGCTCGAAGTCAGCACCGACAAAGTCGACGCTGAGATTCCCAGCGTTAAGGGTGGTCGGGTCGCTGAGATCCTGTTTGGCGAAGGCGAAACCGTCGAAGTGCAAACGGTCATCGCTCGCATCGAGACCGATGCGGCAGCGAGCCTGCCGAGCGGTGACGGCGCCGCGGCGGCCGCAGCAGAAGCGCCCGCAGCGGCTCCGGCGGCTGCGACGCCAGTTCCAGCGGCTGCGCCCGCTCCGGCTCCGGCACCTGCACCCGTTGCAGCAGCGCCAGCTCCGGTTGCAGCCTCGGCTCCAGCAGGTACCGATGAGTTGACGCATCGTCGCCGCACCTTGTCGAGCCCTGTCGTGCGCAACATCGCTCAAGAGCACGGCGTCGAGATCGCCGCCGTACCCGGGACGGGTATCGACGGCCGGGTCACCAAAGCGGACATCTTAGCCTACGTCGCCGCGGGCGCCCATCAGGCTCCGGCAGCGGCTGCAGCGGCTCCCGCCGCCATGCCGAGCGCCCCAGCCTTTGCAGGTCCCGCCGTTCCGGTCACACCTCCAGGCGCAGTGGTCGCCGAGATGACGCGTGCATCGGGCGCTCCGACCGAGATCAAGTTCCCCGATGTCCCGGTTTATCCTGGCGATCGGATCGAGAAGATGAGCCCGATGCGGGCTTCAATCTCCGAGCATATGGCGCGTTCGACCTACCTGGCGGCGCACGTTCAGACCTGCTGGGAGATCGACATGGGCAACGTCATGGCGTTGCGCAAAGAGCATAAGGACCGCTACGCCGCCCAAGGCGTCAAACTGAGCGTCACCGCCTTTATCCTCAAGGCGACCGCAACGGCGCTGCGCGAGCACCCGATGGTCAACGCCGCCATCAGCGGCGACCAGATCATCTACCGCGGCGCGGTCAACCTAGGCTGCGCGGTCAGCGTTCCGGACGGCTTGATGGTCCCGGTGATCAAAAACGCCGACCACCTGAGCGTGCGCGGCATTGCGATCGCCCTTGATGACCTCGCCACGCGAGCTCGCAGTAAGAAGCTGACCATGGACGACCTAGAGGCTTCGACCTTCTCGGTCACCAACCCCGGCGTCTTTGGCTCGCAGTGGGGTACGCCGGTGATCAACCAACCCAACGTCGCCATCCTGGGCTGCGGTCGCACCGAAGACCGCGTGGTGGCGGTCAACGGCATGATCGGGATCCGCCCCCGGGCGCATTACGTGCTGAGTTTCGACCATCGCTTGGTCAACGGCTCAGACGCCGACTTGTTCATGAAGACCTTCAAGGAGAACCTCGAGGGCATGGACGCCAGCGCGCTCTAGCGTGAGCTGATCATGCGCCCCATCGAGTTGCGCCAGCTCGGCAGCGAGCTGCCGTACGAAGACACGCAAGAGGCGCAGCAGCGTGCGGTCGATCTGGTGCGTCGCGGCGAACTCCCTGACCAACTCTGGCTGCTGCAGCACGAGCGGGTGATCACCGTGCCGCGTAAAGAGGCAGCGTGGGCGAACCTTTTGGTGACTCCAAAGCAGGCTAAAGAACTCGGCGTTAACGTCGTGACCACGACGCGCGGTGGCAACATTACCTATCACGGCCCCGGACAGTGGGTGCTTTACCCTATCGTCCATCTCCAGCCTGGCGAGCGAGACATTCGTCGCTTCGTCTGCAACCTTGAAGAGGCGATGATGCAGGTCTGTCGAGACTACGGCTTAGCGCCGCAGCGCAGCGAGGGCGAGACGGGCACCTGGATCGGTGATCAAAAAATTGGGGCGATCGGCGTGCGCTTTGCGCGCTGGGTGTCGAGTCACGGGATCGCCTTTAATGGTCGGACCAATATGGAAGACTTTAACCTCATCGTCCCCTGCGGCATTGTCGACAAGGGGGTGTGCAGCTTGGAGAGTCTTGAGGTTGATCATGACTTAGGCGAGCTTGGACCTCAACTCGCAGCGGGCGTCGCCAAGCGCTTAGGTAGAACGCTCCACCAAGGGCCGAGCCACCTTCCGCTGATGAGTGGGCTCTGATAAGTCACCAAACATGAAGTTTAGAGTCTTAGTTCTCCTCGGGTTTGGCGCATGCTCGATGCAGCTCCCGATGATCCCAGGCATGGGCAACAACGCACCGGCTTCGGTCTGCGGAGATGGTGTCGTCGGCGCAGGCGAAGGCTGTGATGACGGTAACCTCGTTGATTTCGACGCCTGCACCAGCGCCTGCACCAACGCGGGCTGCGGTGATGGGGTGACCCGACGTGACCTGACCGATCCGCTCGACCCTGGATATGAAGCCTGCGACGACGGCAACGACCGCGACGACGACGGCTGCACCAACGCTTGCCTCAGTCCTAAATGCGGCGACGGGCGCGTGTTTCAAAGCACCGGGGTTGGCGGCGCAGGCTATGAACAATGCGACGATGGCAACATCAACAACAACGACAGCTGCACCGCCGATTGCTTGGTTGCGCGCTGCGGTGATGGCTTTATTCGAAACCAGGTGGGAGACGGCGATTCGGCTGAAGCCTGCGACGACGGCAACGCAGTCGATCTCGACGGCTGTCGAAACAACTGCCAGATCGCGCGCTGCGGTGATGGCGCTGCGCGCGCGGACATTGCGCCGGGTGCTCAAAGGGAGTGCTCGATTGAAACCGACTGCGTCGGCGGGGAGCGCTGCCTACATGGGCGGTGTTATCCGATCGGTTTCGAGCGCTGTGATGACGGTAATGATGACGACCTCGATGCCTGCTTGAGCGGCTGCGTCTCGGCGCGCTGCGGCGATGGGGTCGTGCGAACCGACCTTGCCGAGGGTGAAGCGGGCTATGAAGTCTGTGATGATGGAAACACGATCGATTCGGACGGCTGCAACGGCGACTGCCAACCGGCTCGCTGCGGCGACGGGGTGCGACGAGACGATCTCGACGCCAGAGTTCGTGGGCCAAGCGCCTTGTGCACCTTTGGCTGCCAGGACCGAGAGGTTTGCGTAGGTGGGGTTTGCCTACCGGTCGGTTATGAAGCCTGCGACGACGGCAACCTGAACAACTCAGATGCCTGCGTTGAGTGCAAAATCCCGGGTTCATCAGCGAGCTCAGCGGCGAGGAGTTGCCTGCAGCTGATCAACCAAGGTCAAACCGAGTCCGGTGTCTATTGGCTCGATGTTGACGGGCCTGACGGTGAGCTGGCGCCCAGCCGATTCTATTGCGACCAAACCACCGACGGCGGTGGCTGGATTCATCTGATGGGACCGAACGTCGCCGAAGATAGCGTCTGCGACTGGTTGAGGTTCTCTGAATTCCTATACGAAAACGACGATCGCGAAGCGGAAGCTGCGATCAATCCCGATCAATGGGACTATCAGTGTGCTGCTCAGTTGGTACGATTGAATACACGACCTTATAGCCGGCTTGAGTTACGGATCACCCTAGAGACCCCATTCAACTTCACCGCGGTTCGCTATGACGCTCGCTTTCACATTGCGACTTATACAGCGGACGGAGACATCCAGCGTTACATGGCTCCAAGCTCTGACCGAAGACATCCTATTGGTCAGCCGATCAGCGACGACGCTTGGACTGTCGTTCGAAGCTGCCAACCGTTTAGCTTGAACGACACGATCAACCCCTTCATTGACAACGGCACAATGAGTAGCCTGTCTTGGCTTATCCAAGATTACTCCCCAGGAAACGGCTGCGTTGACCAAAACGCTATTGAGTTTCAGTTCATCGCCGTTCGCTAAGGCAGGACTTCGGCCATGATCAACGCTGTGCAGCGTATCATTCAGCGACTGCAATCGGGATCAGCCGGTTGGGCACTGATCGACCAAGGGTTCGCCAGCGGCGTAACCTTTTTGACAGGAATTTTGGTTGCGCGCCTGCTCGGGCCTGAGCAGTTCGGCGTTTTTGGTTTATTGTTCATGGTCATCTTGTTCTTTAATTCAGCTCAATATTCGCTGATCGCCTCGCCGATGATGTCGATCGCGCCCCAACTCGAAGGGGAAGAACAAACTGAATTCTTAAGCGCCCAAGGCAGCGCAGCTTTCGTCCTGATCGGGCTCAGCGTC
>JBDQPD010000145.1:0-7508 GCA_040260805.1 Myxococcota bacterium
CAAGATGGTGGTTCGTCGGTTCGCCCATGGGAATTTCAGCGCGCTTTTGGGCTCAGGGGCCGGTGCTGTGAGCGCCGCTGAGCGGTTTTGAGCGATGGCTTCGGAGTCCTGAATTGCCTTGATCTTAGCCAGATACAGTTCTCGAGACGTTCCGTCTTCAAGCCGTAGAGGCTCTACATCATGGCAGAGCGTTTTTTGATCCTCGCTGAGCATGCTGTAGAGCGGCTCAATTACCGCAAACTCTCGTGGGTTGGCATAGAGCTCGGCGTGTCCTAAAAGGCGTATCTCTTGCTCGTTCTCGGACGGCGCCGCGTGGCAAGCCATGGTAATGTCTGGATGTTGCAGCGCGCAGGTATGCATCCATTCGACGGCTACCGACCAAGCGACCATTGGATCCTCAAAAGAGGCGAGCAGGCCACCGTCAGCGGGGTGCTCTGTTCCGTCGCTGATATGAATGAGTCGCCGAAAGCGGACAGCCCCAGGGCTTTGAGGGTTAGGAATTGAGGCAAAGATATAACCGCGCATCACAAGTCCTTCCCTTCTGAGCAGCCCATAGGAAGGCACTCGGGGCTTGACAAGTACAGGCTCATCTCTAGCGATGAAGGCATGATGCGATCGCTGTGGATCAGTTTCGTTTTCTTGGGTGTCGCTTGCGGTCAGCCGCCCGCTGCGTCTGTGCGCCCGGTCCTAGTGGATACGGACATGGCGCGAGACGACTGGGAAGCCGTCAGCCTGCTCTTGCACGCTCAGCTTGACGTGGTGGGCATCTCGATTAGTTGCACCGGAATCGGTGACTGCGACTACGCCGAAGACACCGCCGCTCGCTTGGTCGCGTTAAGCGGTCTGGCTGTGGACAGCATTCCGATCGCGCGAGGAGACCGATCGCCGATCGATGGTTATCGGCGTTTTCCTGAGAGCTGGCGAGCCGATACTCGGAATCATTTTGGCGTCGATCTCGCGCCGACAGAGCGATCGCTGTCTAGCGAACATGCGGTGACCATGATGCGTCGAGTGCTCATGGGCGAGCCCGCAGCGATCGATCTGCTGATCTTAGGGCCCATGACCAATGTGGCGCAGCTGCTTGAGCGGCACCCTGAGGTGCGGTCGAAGATTGCTCGTCTGATCATCATGGGCGGCGCAGTGCATGTGCGAGGAAACATCATGGTGCCCGGCTTTACGTCCGAGATGGACGACCCCGCCGACGACCTCGCAAACCCGTCCGCCGAGTGGAATATTTACGCAGATGGGCTCGCGGCGCATAAGGTTCTACATTCAGGGATTCCGATGGTTTGGGTTCCACTCGACGGAACCAATACAGTGCCTTTGACCTACGAATATCAGCAAGTCGTCACGGAGACTGCGCAAACCGCTTCCGCCGAATTTTACGCGGAGCTGATGAGCACCGACACCATGAATTATCTGATCGGAACCGGCGAGCTGTATTTCTGGGATTCGCTCGCTGCGTTGATGCTAATCGACCCTTGGGTTTGCAGGATCGAAGAGCTCCCTCTTGCCGTCGATGTTCAGCGCTCGCCGCAGGTTGGCGGACAGCCGGGTGACTTTCCTGAGCGAGCCTACAATGGGGCGCTGCGCAAAGCCTTCAATGAATCGACAGTGGGGACGACTGCGTTGAGCACTCAGTCCGTGATGGTCGACGTCTGCACTCAGGCCAACAAGGAACGATTTTATCAAGCCTACCAGCTGATCCTCAACGACCAGTGGACGGGTCCAAGTCGATGAGTTTGATCACGTTCTTCAAGAGCAGATAGTCGGTCCATGGCTCGAGGTGAAGCTGCTCCGTTAGGGCTTGTTCAGCGCCCTCGAAAAGCTGCTTCAGAACGGCTTGGTTGTACAGTAAACGCTCCAGCCTTGGGTCCGCTAAGATCGGTGAACTCGCAGCCTTTTTCGATAAGCCTCTAGGTTGTGAGTTGATCGAGAGCTGCTCGCCACTTTTGTACAGATTGATCAGCAATCCTCTTCGATGGATTCCGCCGCGAACGTAATGCGTGCCGCACCGCCTGAAAAACTGACGTAGGTTACGTTGGGCAAGCTCTTTGGCTTTGGTGGTCAATTCGAACGAAGGTAAGAGGCTGCGGCTGACTTGGCGAACATTAAGATCGACTCGCTCGAAGGGTGGCTTTGGCTTACCCCAGAAAACCTGCCAGCCGGTGCGCTCGTCGGGCAGGTTGTTTTCAAGGGCTATCTCGGTCTCGATGGTCGCTCGGTTTTCATCGATATGGTCATCCAACTTTTCTTGGATACACTCCGCGTCGAAGACTTTTCCGGTTCGGTCCAAACCTAAGCCAAAAGGAATCGCAGCAGGGGGGTCCTGAGCTTTTCCTTTCGCCGGGCGAATCGGTTTAGCGATCATCGGTTGGCGAGTACTCTCGAGCAATAAGGGGTCCTTGGAATCTTTCGACGCCATCGGCAGTGGCGCGCAGGCGGAGTTGAGCAGCGTCTGGTCAAGAATGCGCATCTTTTGACGACACGCGTTGCTTGCGAGCAGCAACTCGCCGTCGATGCAGCCTTCAAGAGTTTCATCGGAAAGCTGCTCTTTCAGACTCTTTTGGCACTGGTCGGCTCTGAGGAACCATTGGACCTGAGCTCGAGCTTGAGCGGCTTGACCCATTCGCCGTCGCGCCGATTCGATCAATAAGTGGGTAAAGTTTGAGTCGATGAAATTCTGTTCGCGTCGAAGACCGATGTGTGGATCATCAAGCTGGGAACGGACCGTGTTTTGCGCCAGCGGTGTCATGCGCCATGGTCTCGTCGTATAGTCCAAGATAGGCCCTGATTTCGCCTGCAAGAGCAGCCTTGATACTTTGGGCAACAGATCGCCAATACCTCTTCCTTTCCAACGCCCTAGCGGAAAATCAAGCGGCGTAAGGATCGCATCCGAATCGGTACGAAGGATCGATCGAAAAGGGAATTTTGCGAGCGCGTTAAAGACCCTTGAGCGCATCGTATTTTGCGGCGGTCCACCTAAAGAGCGGTTCACGATCAGGCTGATGGTGTTTTGTTCTTTCCGCGTGCGGGGATAGACGACGAACAAAAAGTCCAGCTGAGCGCGCCGGCGCACGGCGGTGATCAGCTTGGTACCGCAGGCATCAAAGAGCAGGGCAGCTTGGCTGGCATCCACATCGCTTTGGACATCACGACGAAAGGTGCTGGATCGCTCACTCAGATCATTACTCACCCCGGTAATCGCTATTTTTAGATGGATGGCTAGGGGCCCTTTACCCCGCTTTGGATCGTAGATCCGATCCATCATGGCACCTAAGCGTAAGTCGGTGATGTTCTCAGGGTCGACCTGCTCAACGGTCACATCCGTTTCGCCTGCGCTTGCGGTGCTCTCGATCGCCGAGAGGCAGTGAAGCACTCGGTAGCCTCCATGACCCAGCAACAAGCCCTTGCCCAAAAGGTCTTCGCCTTCGGCAGCTAAGAGGTTGCGCGAGGCGGGTATCACTTGAGTCTGCCACCGCCAAGGCTGCGGCGCTGCGCAGCTCGTGACCGTCAGGATCAAGAAGAGCCTGCTCACTTACCAGTCGAATTCTCGATAATGGACTTCAACCGGCTCGGGCAGACAGTACTCATCCAAAAATCGATCCACAGAGCGGCTCACATTGAGCGCCGTTTTACACGCAGGGATTTGGCTGAAGTCTGCTCGGTCTAAGCCTTCCGCATACAAGGTTTGAATGCACGCGTAAGCGCCTTCGATCTCGATCGCTTCCATGGCGACACGTGTGGTTTGATTGTACGTACCCCAGTGTGCCTTCGCTAGCTTCGCTGACTTTTGAAATGCGACCAGGCCTCGTTCGGTGCGCGGACCAAAGAAGCCAGGTCCTTGCTCCTTATCTTCTTTGCTGATGTAGCCAAGCCGAACCAGGGCATCTTGAAGACGTTCGACGGCGTGGTTGTGGTCGCCGCGCTTGAGTGTCTTTGCAGGCAAAAATTGGTTGGCTTTGGTGCTTTGCAGATAAGCCGAGTTTTGATCGAGCAGGCGCTGAGGTGGAAAGCGTTCAAAATGTTCTCGAAAGGCCTCTAGGCTGATGAACAACTTCTCATCACGAGGTTTCATCTGGTTACGAAACAACGTGCGTTTGGGGTCCACGACACGCTCCATGCGTCCCACCACTTTAGGGTCGAGCGCCGGGTACGATGTGTTGAGGTGCTCAAGACAGAGTCGAGCGTGATAGTACTGATCAATCCGGTAGTCTCGATGCTCCGAGATGTACGAGATCGCTTGAGCATTAAGCTCGAGCGCGTGCAGTCGAGAGAAGGCGTCGCTGCCTCCTTCAAGCGCTTGTTCGATGATCATATCGACCTCTGGGTTCTCAACCCATGGTGCAATCTCAATAGCCGTCACCACCCCGGCGCGTTCATCCTGCATCAGCGAGGCGGCGCTTTGAATTGTTTGGCGAAATTGTTCAATCGATACCGGAACTAAGTTGACGAACTTGCCCTTGGACAAGCCGATCCCTTGGGTCAGAACTTGCAAACCACGGCTCTGGGCTTCCTTGGTCAGCTTCTCAAGCCAGACGTGTTCCATTTCGCGACCTGAGCCAAAGCTCAGTAAGCCCTGCTCGAGCAATCCAATGAAGCGATCATCCGCCGCTTTATCGCTGGTCTCCTCGAAGCGTAAAATCGCCATGTAGGTCGAGAAGGTACGCACCGAGCGAATGTAAAAGAATCCGCAGCTCGCAAAGAACGTGGCGAACCGTTTGTCTTTGAGCAGTCGACGGACGCTCCCTGAGAGCGGTGAGCCCGTTTCATCGAGCGTGTTGTGGTACGCATCGACGGTGATATGCGCAATCAAATTGCGCACACGCTTCCCTGATTTTTTGCCCTGGTTGAGGTGCGCATCAAGGAACCTCAGGAAGCTGTGTCCTTTGACTCGGTTGGCGTCCTTAGTCAGAATTTCTTGAAGAAATTCTTCTGTCACTTCTTCGATCTCATACTCAAAATCAAAGCTTGGATGAGCCGCTTTGACCTTCTCGAAGCAGACGGATTTGAGGGAGTTCGAATGCTGTGCGTAGCCTCTACCGAGGCTGGGCGTGCCGACCAAATTGCTCAAGCGATTGTCTTTGATCACCCGAGGCGCAGCGCCCGCATCTTGCGCAGCGAAAAACGCCAACACGCCGGCGAGCCAAAGCCGCTGCCGGCGTGTTGTGGTTGGGATTTCAGGGCTTTTCACTGCCCCAGATCCCCTCAGGTACATATCAGTTAGCAAGCTCCGGCATGCAATGATCGTCGATGATCATCGCAAGCTGGGCTGCAAAATCCTTCTCAATGGCTTGGCACGACTTATGCTCGGTAAAGCGCTTGAGATACAGGCCGCGACCAGAACCGGAGGGGCGCTCTTTACCGTCAAGGTCCTTCTGGGATTTCGCGCGGGCGTCTTTGTCGTCAGGGTCAGCCATCAGATCACCAAGGCACTTCGCAACGTTAGCTTTGCCGGCGTACATGAAGTCCTGATACCCCTTCCAGAGCTTTTGGATTTCGGAATCTTTGAGGGCTGAATCAAGCGCTTTGAGCGTCACCTTTGATTCGCCGGTACGCAGGTTTCGAACTTTGCTGTTGGCAAATTCCTTGGTCAGCTTTCCGTCACGATACCAAGCCGCCTTGATGTTGTTCTTACACACACGGGCTTTGTAGTAGATGTTCAAGCGGGCGCGCGCCGCGCGACTCGCCTCGGTCATGAACTCTGCGTTTTGGTTCAGGATGTCTTTCTTCTCGTACAGTGGGACTTCGACGCCTGCGATCTCGTCGTTGGCGCGAATGTTCACGTTGCGCTGGAATTCGGTGTTCTCAACCCATGGCACTACCTCCATTGAGGTCACACGACCCGTGAGCGGGTTTTGCATCGAGATGAAGGCTTGTTTGATGGCTGCTTTGAAGGATTCGATGTCGTAGGAGATCAGCGAGGCGTCTTCGTTCTTGCCTAAACCCCAACCGCGCGTGCGGATGGTCAGGCTACGGCTCGAGTCTTCATTGCTTGAGGTAAAGCTACCCGACGAGTTCACGCTTGCGCCACCCCAGAAGCTGCGCATGCGCAGTTTCAGGCTGTAGGCAAAGGCTGCGTCCGACTTCGATGATTTGCTCTGATAGCTAAAGATCGAGACGAACTTAGCGTTCCGGTTGATGCCACGAATGTAATAAGGACCGCAGGCTGCGAAGAACCCGGGGAGATCCTGGCGTGCCAACAATTCGACGGCTGCATCCGAGAGCGGAGTGCTCGCTTCGTCGACCGAGGCGTAGTAGCTATCCATGTTGAGGGTCGCGACCATGTGCTTGGACGAGGCCTCAGTTTTGGAGCTGCTCGATCCTTCCATATCGATCGTGCCGCGCACCCACCAGTACGACACGCTCACCGCGGTCTTGCTCGTTGCCGAGCTCGATCGCATCGACGACTTGTCGTACTCACGAAAGGTGTATTGGAAATCGTAAGAAGGTTCGGTGATCACGACATCTTTTAGGCACGTGGACTGAAAGGTGTTCGTTGAGATCGAGTAACCACGACCGAGCACTGGCGTGGCGGTTAGGTCACGTACTCGGCTGTCTTTGATCAGCGTTGGGCCTGCGTAGACGGGCATCGAAAGGCCTAATACAGCCAAAACAGTAAGAAAGCGCATGCGTCCTCCAAAGGACATTAGATCGTCCGCAGGCGTGTGGCATAGCCGCTCTGAGGCCTGCAAGCTTATGGTGATAAAATTTCACAAAAACGCAGTAGTGGATGCTTTGGTTACGGCTTCGGCTCGGGGAAATAGGTGTCCATGCACTGAGCGAGCCGGCGATGCCAAGCCGCATAGTTCCCGTAGCTTGCTCGCACTCTACGGCGCTCGTTACCAACCTTGTGCGGCAAACGCTGGATTCTTTTGAATCGTTTCATGAGATCAGCGAGGTATTTGTCGGCCTGCTGGGCCGTTCCTAAACACTTGCGAGCGCCTTTGAGTTCGCGTCGATAACGGGTCTGATACCCAACCGGTCTGACCTCTGCAGAGGCGGCGGGCGCGCTGTGGGTAGCTAAGCCCAAAGCCATCACGATTTCGATCAGCATTATTTACTCCTCATAAACGCAGCGAAACCCGACGCCGGGCCCTCGCCGCCCTGCAGGGTGACGTTCTCTGTGTCCCGCTCGCAGATCCGTGGCGCCTCGATACCAACTTCCGCCACGTTGCACACGCTCGACCTCAGGGTCGTCATCTGGCTTGTTGATCGCACCAAAGCCGTTGCCTGCGTAAGCGTCTTCAACCCACTCAGCGACGTTACCGGTGAGGTCTAAAATACCTTCCGGACTTCGACCTAAAGGGCGGCTCCCGACTTGAGCGGTTGATCGCATGCCGCAGCCCGGCGCGTCGCTGCGCATCATGGCGCGCTCGCAGCTTGGGGCTTGATCACCCCATGCATACAAACGCGCGCTTCGACCACGAGCCGCTCGCTCCCACTGCGCTTCGCTTGGAAGCTGTCCGCCGTGAGCTTGGCAAAATATCTTCGCTTGCTGCCAAGCG
>JBDQPD010000130.1:0-8574 GCA_040260805.1 Myxococcota bacterium
CAGACTCGCTTTGAGTGCATCCAAAAGACAGTCCAAAGACGGCTAGACAAAGAAAACGCATGCGTTTTCTTTGTCTAGCCGTCTTTGGACTGTCTTTTGGATGCACTCAAAGCGAGTCTGAGCCCTCTGAGAAAGTTGACCCGACGGATCCGTCACGAATCCTCAGGGCTGCTGATGATGACCCCGTCGCCGCAAAGGTCGACGGAACGGTGATTCTGCGCAGCAGTCTTGAAGAGCGGGTGCAAGCTCAGGTGGAACAATTTCGATTAGCGGGCCGCTCGATCACGCCAGCATTTGAGCAGAGCACTCGGGTGGCGCTGTTGAATCATATGATCGACCGCTCGTTGCTGACGGCTGAAGGTAAGCGCTTAGGGATCGAAGTGACCGACGCTGCCCTGTCGCATCATGAGGCGCTCTTTCGTGAGCGTCTGGGGAATGAGCAGGCATTTCAAGGCTACCTAGCTCGGATCGGGCGACAGCTCGAGGGGTGGCGTTCGGATCAGCGCCAGCATTTGATCCAGAAGATGGTCTTTGATCAGGTGCTCAAACCAGCGCCGGTTGGCGAGGCGGAACTGCTCAAGCAGTACGAGGCACAAAAGCAGCGCTACGCTCAACGCCGGCGCCTGCGCTTGGGCGAGATCCTCAAGTCTGTCCCGACCACCGAAGCCATGCCGGATAAGGGTAAGCGTGATCGCGCCCGAGCGGCGGCTGAGAAGAGCATCAAGACACTGATCCGCCGCGCGCAATCACCAGGTCAGCGATTTGCTGCCCTCGCAGCTGAGCAGTCCGATTCCGTCTCGAAGAAGCGAGGCGGCGACCTTGGCTGGCGAATCGAGGAGAGCTTGTCGCCTGACTGGTTACTGCTGCTCAAGGGCGCCAAAAAGGGCGCGGTGGTGGGACCGATTGAAAGCGCAGATGGTTTGCGTTTACTCAAAGTCGTTGATGTCGAAGAGGCCAGGCAACTTAGCTTTGAAGACGTCAAAGGTGAGCTGCGCCGCACGGCCTTGAGTCGGTCTCGCTCAAAAGCGGAGCGCGCCTTGGTTCTAAGCCTTCGTGATCAAGCGAACATTTCGATTCTCGACCGTCGACTTAAATCCTCGCTCTCAGAAGCGCTAGGACAGGGTAAGAACACACCATGATCAGCCTCTTTGCGCTGAGCTTATTGGCTGCGGACGTCGGTGATCTCATCGAGACCGAGCAATACAAGCAGGCCTACAGCATGACCCGACCGAAGAGTGTAGAGGGCGCGGCGTGGATCGGGTTCTTATACGAGTCTGAGCCGCTCGACGTCGTGCGATTCGCACGCTCCGCAGAGGGCCTGAAGAAGTTCAAGCAGTGTCGGATGGCTTTTGCGGCGGTCGCCCAACGGCAGACCACCTTGAGAGTTGAGCTGCTCGCACGGGCTCTAAACTGCGCTCAAAAAGGCAAAGAAGCGGATGTGATTGGCTTGCTCGCAGGGCAACTCCTCAAGACCGCTGAGCAAGACCGAGCCCTGCTGGCGCTGGGGAGTTTAGAGAAGGGTAAAGACGCTGGAGTCGCTCGCCAGAAATTGGTCGAGCGCTGCACCTCGCGTTGGTGTCGAGCCAAGTTGCTGTCGATGGCGTCGGATAAACTCAAAGGCGTGGATCGACAGCGCGTCGATCACACCTTAGTTCAAAACTTTAGCGACTTGTCGGCAGGGCGGTCAGCGTTTGAGCGTCTCAAGCGCCAGGTCAAGCCGGCTAAAAATCGGCGGAAACTGGAGTCGTTTTTGACCAAAGAGGTCCTTCTCGGGCGAGCCGAAAAGCTCCTGGCAGCGCATGCCAACCAAGGCGCTCTTGACGCCGCTAGAGCTGCCGCCAAGCTCAAGCCTGAACCGGCTGAGTTCTGTGCGATTTACCATGTGCAAGGGCGAGCTTTGCGTAAGTTACGAAGCCACAAAAAGGCGATCCAAGCCTACGACACCTACCTGAACAAGAAGTGTGATGATGATTCGGCGCCGGGGGTCTATTATGGGCGCCTGTTTAGCCAAGCTGTTGTCGACTCGAGTCGCCTCGAGCCGATTGTCAAAGCTGCGCATAAGCGTTTCCCAGATCATCGCTTGAGTGATGATTACTTGTTCTTCTTGGCGGAGGAGCACCAGCGTCGCGGGCGGCGCAAAAAGGCTTCGGCTGTCTACAAAGAGCTCGCCGTCAAACACCCCGACGGTGATATGAGCGAAGAGGCGGTTTGGCGTCGCGCCTGGATGGCTTATCGGTCGGGTAACCTCGCCGAAGCCAAAGAGCGGCTCGATGTCTTCTTGCGCGAGCGCCCGAGCGAGCAGTTGCACCCAAGCATCCATCAACTCAGGGCCCGGTTTTGGCGTGCTCGATTGCAAAAAAAAGATGACCGCAACGGCGCGCTCAAAGCTTTGGTCCGTGAGCATCCAGGGACGTGGCAGGCTTTGCTCGCTGCAACCCATCTTGGCGGTAAAGATTTGCCGACGCCGCTCAAGGACTTGGCGAAGAGTTCGGAGCGCGTTTCCGGGACTGCGGCGCTTCTCGAGGACCCGCGCTTCATCAAAGCCAAGCTCTTGTTGACGCTCGAATTGCGCGAGCAGGCTCTTCGGTTACTCCAGTCGATTCCGGTTAAGCTTTTGGCTGTCGGTGACCTCTTGCCACTGACCGAGGCTCTGATTGAGGCAGGGGGAGCTTTTGCTGCGGTCGGACGCTTACGCCACGCACCGGCTTTACGAGGCGCTCCGCAAAAGGGCTCCGAAGCGATTTGGAAACTTGCCTTCCCGACGCCCTACCGCGCCCTGATCACCAAGCATGCAAAGAAGAACGCCATTCCGCCTGCCTTACTCTTTGGCTTGATCCGAGAGGAGTCCGGTTTTGAGGCGAAGGTCCTGTCGTGGGCCGGGGCTAAGGGTTTGACCCAATGCATGCCGCCGACCGCGAGAATGGTCGCGAAGCGGCACAAGGTTCGTGGTTACAGCTGGGCGAGGATGGGGGAACCCGAACTCAATGTGACCATCGGGAGTTTGTATCTGGGCGGGTTGCTCAAACGCTGGAAGGGCGTTTTGCCGATGGCGGTGGGATCGTACAATGCCGGGCCTGGCGCGATGAACAGAATGCGTAAAAAGAAGCCCAATCTGGCGCTCGATGTGTGGGTGGAAGAGATGACCATTCGTCAAACCCGCGAATACGTCCAGCGGGTCCTGTCTTCGGCTTGGACCTATGCGCAAATGTATCCTGAACTTGGCGGCCTCGACCTCACGAAGATGGGCCTCAAGTGAGCGACCTTAGCCAGCGCACGATCCACGCAGGGAACCGATGGTCCGACGTGGTCACGGTCGCCGGCGAGTGGATTTTAGCGCTGTTTGGGTTTCGCCGGCGTAGGGTCACGCACGATGGAATTGAGTTCGAGGTCTTAGAGGGCCGAGGGCGCGGTGGTCCCGATGTCGTGCTCTTGCATGGCTTAGGTGATCGAAACTCGACCTGGCATCGGCTGTTGTGGCGTATGCGCTTAGGCCGATGGGGGCGGATTTACGCGCCCGACCTGACAGGCTTTGGACGCACCTTATTGCCTGAGGGGCGCACCTTGCCGACGATGGATGAGGGGCTCGGGTTAATGCGCGGCGTCATCGCTCAAATGACAGATAAGCCTCCTATTTTGGTCGGAAACTCGCTGGGTGGATGGCTGGCTTGGCGCTTCGTGCTGCGGTATCCTGAGTCAGCTTTGGGCTGTCTTTTGCTCGCGCCGGGCGGTTTCATGGAGCGTCGCGAGCTCAAACCACTTGTCGGTAGGTTTCTCCATGGTGAGCGCCATGAGATGACGGATGCGATCATGGCTGATGCGCGGCCTGAGATGCGGTTCTTTGCCCTACGGATCATCGGGCATATGCTCGAGAGCCCGATGGTCGAGGTGGTGGTGGAACAAGACTCCAGCGAGCTGTTGTGCGAGCCTGGTGAGTTGGCTGCAATCGCTGATCGGGTGCGTTGCCTTTGGGGTGAGCTAGATACCCTGATGCCTGAATCGGGTCTGCCCATGCTGCGTGAGGAGCTCGGCGATCACTTGGTCGTTGAGCCGATCGGTCATGCGCCGCAACAAACTCGCCCAGGCATGGTGCTGCGTGAGCTCAAGGCGCTCCATGCGCAACTTACCCAAGTCGAACCGAGCGTCCTAGCCGGCGAGCCAGCTGGTCGACTCGGCGAGCCAGAAGACGCTCTTGAACCGCCGTCGCATGTTTGAAGGTGATCTGATCGCTGCCGATTTCGACCTCGATTCCGGACAGAACACCCTGGCTCAACTCGAGGATGGCGTGTTGGGTCGAGCCGAGCTCTTTGAGTTTGAGCGTGAGCTCCTGCCAGGGGTTCGATCGGCGCTTCAATGCGGCTTGCGCGAGTGGGTATCGTCGGTTGCTCATGATGACGAATTCTAGATGAGCGAGCTCGACTTGGAAAGTTGGCTTAAGCGCCATGCGCAAAGGCGGCCCAGTATCTTGCTGGGTGCGGAAGGCTTTCCCGGCGGTGAGCGCTCGGTGTTTGCGCACAGTCCGACGCATCAAATCGAGCTGGTTCCGGGCGCAATTGGCACTCTGCACGAGGCCTTCAGCTCGACGCGCTCCGGCCGCGGCGGTTGGATTGGCTATCTGGGTTACGAGTTTGGTTTACCGCTGGTCCATGAACCGAGCTTTGCTCAGCCAAGCCCTCCATGGCCGACGGGTTGCATGCGCTATTATCCAAAGCTCGATTGGTACGATTCAAGCCAAATCAAACGACCGAGGGACCGCATCAAACCCGTGCTGAATTTGCAGGCTGAGGTTTCGGACGCCGTGCATGCAACCCGGGTCGAGGCGCTTCGAGAGCGCCTGGTCGCCGGCGACGTCTACGAAGCGAACCTGACGCGGCGGTTTTTTGCGGACCGGTGCGATGCTCAGGGTTTGTTTTTGGATTTGGCTCAACACGCGCCGGCGCCGTATTCGGCATTTCTACCGCTCGATTGCGGTACCATTGTGTGCAACTCACCCGAGGGTTTTTTGCGCCTGGACCCCGACGGAGCGGTTGAGACCTTTCCGATCAAAGGGACGCGGCCGCGCGGCGCTGATGGGGTCGAGGATGAGCGTCTACGAGACGAGTTGCGTGCCGACCCCAAAGAGTTAGCTGAGCATTTGATGGTCGTTGATTTGTTGCGCAATGACTTGGGTCGAGTCTGCGAGCCGGGGACGGTCGCCTGCGGGGAGCTGTTCGAGGTCGTCGCTTATCCTGGTGTTTGGCATATGGTCACCTCGGTTCGGGGTCAGCTGCCCCCTGGAATGGGTCGCGCTGAGCTGTTGGCCGCGACCTTGCCTGCGGGTTCGATCACAGGAGCACCCAAACGAGCGGCGGTTCAAAATATCAACCACCTAGAGGCGAGCCCCCGGGGTCCCTACTGCGGGATTATATTAGTGGCCCCTGACGACGGTAGCCTCATCGCTAACGTGGTAATTCGAACCGCCTTATGCAGCAATGAACGGACACTGTTACAGGCTGGGGGAGGCATCGTCTTGGATTCCGATGCCCAGCGGGAGTGTGCAGAAACCTGGCTCAAGCTCGGTAATTTTGCTGGCGAGTCCTGAGCCGAACCTTTATGCCCGGCCTGCCCTTGCACGGCACGAAGGAGTTGCGGTGGGTGTCGCTTTTTCGAAGTTGGTGAATTCGGCTGAAGAAGCCATCGCTGACCTAGCCGATGGCGCCAGCGTCATGTGCGGCGGGTTTGGATTGAGCGGTAATCCAGAGACACTCATTCGTACCCTTGCAGCCTCGGGTGCTCGCCAGCTGACGCTGATTTCGAACAACATTGGCAATCAAGGGCGTGGCTTGGCGGTCTTGCTGCAAAACGGTCAGATCGCCCGCGCTCACTGCAGCTTTGTCGGCGGAAACCCCGACCTCGAAGAGGCGATGATGAACGGCACGGTGGATGTCGAGCTCAACCCTCAAGGAACGCTCGCAGAGCGTATCCGCGCAGGTGGAGCAGGGATCGGCGGATTCTACACGCCTACAGGTGCAGGGACTTTGATCGCTGAGGGTAAGGAGACTCGAGAGATCGACGGTCGACTTCATGTTCTTGAGAAACCACTTACCGCCGATTTCGCGTTCGTTCGAGCGCGACAAGGCGACGCCTTTGGTAACCTTAGGTTTTATGGTTCGAGCCGGAACTTTCATCCGATGATGGCTATGGCAGGGCGGGTAACGATCGCCGAGGTTGAAGAGATCGTCCCCTTAGGAACGCTCGATCCCGATGACATTCATCTACCCGGGGTTTTCGTGCAGCGGGTGATTCAGGGTGGTCCTTACCAAAACCCGATCGAGTATCGCACGACTCGTCCCTCTACTTGATCACAGGGCCTGCGTCGTTGAGCCAGCCCTTGGGGTTGAGCTGTTTGGGCGGCTTGGGCGGCTTGCCTTGAACTGGCGTTGGTCGGTCAAGGAGTTCCGAGTTGCGGATCTCGACGCCGAGCCCCTCAGTCCCGGTATCTCCCTTGAAAATAGGCAGCGTGTTGGGGTCAGAGTTCGCTTTGATGCGCGCCGAAGCGGGCTTTGGAGCAGGCGGAGCCGTGACCTTAGACCGCCGCTTTGCCTTAATCTTCTTCCGGCTGCCGGCATGTTGCGAGGGCTTGCCGGTGAGGACGATTCGCAGGGGCAGGTGATCGCTTAATATCCCTTTTTCGGGTCTTTGAACCCAGCCGAAGCTGCGGGACCAAGCCCGGCCTGCGAAGAGATGGTCCAGCTGTCGATTGGGTGCAGTGGCTGGGAAGGTGAAAATACGCTCTGGCACTTTAAAGCGCTTCAAAAGATCGATGGTGGGCATCCCTGAGCGTAAGGTCTGGATGGTCGTGTCGTTCGAGAAGTCGGTTTCGGGTTCGTCAACAAATGCCTTCTTTTGCGGAGCCTCTGGTGCCGTTGAGTTAAAATCACCAGCGACTAAAATACGGTCGTCTTGCCGCGCCTCGTTCCACACTAGATCTTTGAGGATAGTGGCTTGGCGCATTCGGTTGGCGTTGGAGAAGGCTTCGAGGTGGATGTTGAACAGCTGAACAGGCTCCTCATCAGGGACGGCGAGTTCGACCACTTGGACGGCGCGGTTGAGATAGAACCAGTTGTACCAAAATGGGTTTTCTTTCGGTTGTGGCAACAGCACTCGACGATTGCTGGTGATCGGGAATCGACTCAGGATCCCTTGACCGCTGTGGACTCGTCCAAGCCAACGGTCGGGCTCACCGAAGGGGAAGGGAATATAGCGAGCGTTCCAGGTTGTGACGAAAGCGAAGTAGGGGAACCCGGCGCGCTCTGCTAAAATCCGGAGTTGATCGTGTCCGTGCGAGCGATCAGCCTGACGATCCACCTCTTGAAGCATCACAAAATCAACATCAGCTGTTTTGATCAACTCAGCGATGGCTTCCAGAGTTCCGTCCACTTCGACGGGGCTGTGTTTGGCAAAATGGTCCAACTCACCGCCATGCCCATAATGAACATTCCAAACCAAACCGCGCAGTTGTTCGGGAGCTCGTCGCCTGCTGTTCGCTGCGGTCACGACCGTTTCCCCGATCATTCCCGGGAACTGCGCATCCTCAGGTCCAATCTGACCACGCAATGATGCAATCAAAACACCGAGCGCCACACCCAGCACAACCATAGCAATTATCAGCAATTGCAACACTTTCATTCCTCATCCCGCATCATAGTCTCGAGCTCTTCAAGTCGTGTTTGAAGTTCGTCTACAGCACCTTGCAGCTGTTCTAGTTGGTTGGCCACGTGCTCCATTTTGGCCAGGGGATTCGTCAGCGACGAACGAAACTGCCCGAGCCCACTTTCAAGGGCTTGAAGTCGCTTCGTCATCACATCGACGCCTTGCCCGAAATGACTAGCTACAGTCTCGGGAATACTGCGCACCGCATGTTCCGCTTCGACGAGCTTAAGACGAGCCAGAGTCACCCGAGTAAGATCTTTCCCATCGGTCGAGCGCTCGACCCGAATTTCTTCGCCAGCGAGAATCATCTCACGCAATGTATTCAGACTTACGTAGCGACTACTTTGTACATCGTAGAGCTTCCGGTTAGGGTAGCGTCGGATAAGGTGCATGGGTGCGGCTCCGGTAGTTCCTCTCCCACGAGGAACGCGGGGTTACAAGGAAGGGCAAATCTAGGGTGTTCATTCGCTGTAAGGCGTGTTCCGCAGTGCTTTCGGTTCCGGATGACGCCCAAGGGCGTGTATTCCGGTGTCCACGCTGCCAAACAGCGATTCGGGTTGCCGCTTCGGCAGTCGCCGACGCCGCGCCGGCCAGCACCCCTCCAGCCCCAGCCTCAGCGCCAGCGCCTCAACAACGCAGGTCCCGGGTCATCGAAGAAGAAGAGTTCGAAGGCCCGATCGCGATGGGCGGTGTTACGGCTCCGCCTCAACCAAATTCTGACGATACTTTAGCCGATGTATCGACGCCGCCCAAGCAGGCTGTTTCTGAGCCGCCCGCCGAGGCAGCCTCCGAGCCACCCGCCGAGGCAGCCTCCGAGCCGCCCGCCGAGGCAGCCTCCGAGCCGCCCGCCGAGGCAGCCTCCGAGCCGCCCGCTGAGGCAGCCTC
>JBDQPD010000061.1:0-20253 GCA_040260805.1 Myxococcota bacterium
ACCAGGCGATGGTGCCTTTTGGGGTCATATCCACTGAGCAGTCGTTGATGCTCAGGGACTTGAAAAACAGCCGTGCAGAGCCACACCCCAACCAAAAGAACCAAGCCGGCTAGGGCGAGCAGTGGCTGGCCGTGGATTCCAGTGTCTACGACCAGCAAGAGCGCCAGCGCAGCTTCGATGATCATCGGCAGACCGACGACATGCCCGGTCCGGTTGACGTGCTGATTTTGGTACTCCGAGAACTGCTCTTTGCCGACAAACGATTTGAGCGGGTAGTGAACGTGCTGCACAAAGCAGATGACGCCGACCATGATGCTCGTCGCCGATAGGTGCAACGCGAGGATCGGCAGATGCCAACTCCCCGCCACTAACCCTGGATAGGCGAACACGTCACACGCTCCCCGGCCCGAGCTCAGGTAAGCTCATCGGCTGGCGCTCAAGGCGGTCGAGATGTCGGCGAAACCGCCACATCACGAACAGATGCGCCTGGGCTTGGGAGATGCGATACATCCACCAGGGCAGGCTCGGCACAAAGTCATGGATCGCGACGAGCAGCGTGGACTGGTCGAGCGTCGAGCGGAACTCGAGATGACCCCGGTCGTGATCAAAGACCAACAGACCATCAACGATGCGTAAGACGTGCCGCCGCTCATGGCTCGCCGACTCGTCGGTCTGAAGCGAGAGCAGGCTCTGACTCCAGCCCGCGAGGTAAAAGTCGTAGCGCTTGAGCTCGGCGTCAAAGTGCACGCGGATGATCCCAAAGAAGGCGGTGGGCAGCCAGCGTAGATAGCGCTCTGCCGCCCAGGCAGCAGAGCGCCCTTGCGGCATGCTAAAGCGCTGCACCGAGTGCACCTTGTCACCCGCCGATTGACGCTTGGACGAGCGAAAAGCGCGCGGCGCGTTGCGCGGCGTGCTCGAGGCGGCCTCCTCGAGATGTTGCCAGACCGACTCGGGCTTGAACCCGGGCAGCTTGGACGAAGAATCGGACCGAACCACCATGTCGTGTTTGAGGCTCTCCACCAAGGGAGCGACCAGCGCCTTGGGCGCGCCTGTCGTCAGACTCACCCACAACCGCGACAGCCTCGTCGAGAGCAGCGGGACCCCCAAGAAGAACCGCTTGAGCCCGAGCGAGCGGGCGGTCGCCTTCATCAGCTGGACGTAGCTGAGCGACTCGCCCGAAGCGACGTCATAGGTGTGCGAGTCGGTGGATGTGTTCTCAAGGCTCAGGCCGATCGCCTGCAGCAGGTCACGCAAGCCCACAGGCTGCATCCGTGAGCGTGTCCAGCTCGGGCAGATCATGACCGGCAGGCGGCGAACCAGACGAGCCATGAGCTGGTACGACGAGCCGCGAGCACCCAGCACCAAGCCAGCGCGCAGAGTGGTGACCGGTACACCCGTACCCGCCAGCGCACGCTCGACCTCTAGCCGACTCGCTAGATGGTCGGACAGCTCTTCCTCATCAATCTCGGGGACTAAGCCTCCGACGTACAAGATGCGTTTGACCTTGGCGTCTTTAGCCGCCTTGGCGAAGTTGTCCGCACACATCAGGTCCAGGTCACTGAAATGACCCTGCACTAAGCGCGCCGATGGCATCATGCTGTGCACCAAGTAGATGGCGATATCGGCGCCCTTGAGCGCCCGTCTCGTGCCGCTGAGCGAGAACAGATCCACCCGCCGCAGCGAGTGGTAGCCCTTCATCGGCTTGGTCGCCGAACGAGACAGGGCGATCAACCGGAACCGATCGCCTAGGACCTGAGGCAGCGCCTGTCCCACAAAGCCGGTCGCGCCCGCCACCACGACGGTGATCTTCTTCGACTCATCCATGATGCGATCGCACCGGGCTCAGCATCTGCTGTCCGTCAGGGACGATGCGCGCACCTTGCGTCAGCGCATCCTGCACGCTCTGGGTCACCAGCTCTTCGTACTTCTTTTGTTCGTCCGTTCGCCGCCCGGCTGCAGTCAGCGCCAGCTTCATCCGAGGGTTGGATCCGAGCCGGTCTTGGTGACGGTTGAGGAAGTTCCAATACATGGAGGTCATCGGGCAGTCGACGCCCGGCTGGAAGGAGCAGTCAGAGCAGTAGTCGCTCATGCGCTTCACGTAGGCGCTGCCAGAGATGTAGGGCTTGGTGCTCATAATGTCGGACGCCGCAAAGCTACCCATGCCCAACACATTGGGCTCCACCACCCAGTCGTAAGCGTCCGTGAACATCACCCAGAACCAGTCGGTCAGGTCCCGAGGTGACGCCCCGATCAAGGTCGCCCAGTTCGACAGGATCATCAGCCTGTTGATGTGGTGGGTATAGCCCGTCTCGAGAACCTCTCCTACCGCCTCATCGAGGCAGTTGAACCCCGACGGGACCCCCCAGAATGCAGGCGGCAAAGGCAGCTCAGCGCCCAGCGCATTGACCGATCCCGCAGCGTCAAACGGGACCTCTGCTTGGAGGCGCTCTGGCAGCGCCCTAAAGCCATCTGATTTGGCGTGAACGTGGCGCACAAACTCACGCCAACCCAGCACCTGCCGCACGAAGCCTTCCTTGCTGTTGAGCGGGATATCCATCGCCAGGACGTCATTGATCAACCGGACGGGCGTGAGACGCCCCAGATTCATGAGGCTCGAGACCAGGGTGTGGAATAAGGTGCGTGACCGGGTCGACATCGCATCTTCGTAGGTGCCGAAATGCTCGAGGCAGTGCGTCTTCGCCCTGCTCCAGAGCGCCTCCGCATCCGCGGCGGTGGTCGGCAGCGCGTTGGGCGTCAGCGAACCAGGGTGATCCGAGAACAGGGTGTTCACGTCCTGACAGACCTCATCGACGATGCGATCAGGGTCGAAACTCATCGCCTTGGGCGCCTTCGGCGTTCCGTTCCAGCGCTCGCGGTTGTCGGCGTCAAAGCTCCAGCGTCCGCCCACCGGCTTGCCGGCGGCATCAATCAACACGTTGTAGCGCCTGCGGACGACCCGATAGAAGCGGTCCATCCGCCACGTCCCTTTGGAACACGCCGTCTCGAAGTCGTCGCTCGTGGTGAGCCAGAGTCGGTTCTCACGAACCGCCAGCTTGCCCTCAGCGATCACCCCCTCCAGCTCAAGGCGCAGCTCACGCTCAGCGGGCTCCATGCACTCGAGAGTGCCCACCCGGCTGTGCGCCTCGCGGATGCCTGCCTCGTAGCTGTCTGCGACCAGATACAGCACCGCTACGCCCTTGCTCGCCTGCTCAAGGGCAAACTGCCGCTGGTTCGCAAGCAGCAGCGCGAGCTTTTGTTTGTGGTACGAGCGCCGCCGCCCCTTTGAGGGGGACTCGATCAGGACGATCCCAACCTTCTCGTGGTCGCTGCCAAGCAACGAAAAGGGGCTGTCGTTCAGTTGGTCATACGGAACGTACACCCACCGACGATTCTCGAGGGGGGAATTGACGTCCCAAAGGCGGGCTCTAAAGTAACGCATGGCTTGTTTTCTCCAACCTGCGACCTCACAATAAGCGGTTTGGTCGATAATTCAACCAAAAAAACGTTTATTTCGTTCAACTGATTCAAAGAGGCCAAACATAGCCGAGCACTTAAGAGCGTGATAATACGTTGATATGTTCGATTTTCGGGCGCCCTATGCGGCGATGGCCTGCGACTTAGCCGGGACGACAGAGCGGTCGTTTTGAACGAATTTTAGCGCTGGTGTCGCCAAGGGCGAGCGATCGTAGCGTTGCGCTCCATGAGCCGATGGGCAGTCACTCGACGCCTGAAGAAGGCACTACGCTCGCGTTCGGAGCTGCGCTCAGGCGACTAGCGACGGCGTACAAAGAGCTCGACGGTCTCAAAGCGTTCGCCGCGGTTGCCAGCGCCAAAAGCGTTCAAGCCCCAAAGACTGAGCGCCCGCCCCGCTGCGCGGTTTGAGCCATAGATGACAAAGCCACCGCCGGCTGCCCAGCCTGCGCAGCCTTGTTCGCCGCGCGAGATCGCCCACGACCAGAGCCGGTTGCGACGCCAGATGTCGGCTTCGCAGCGCTCGAACGACTCGCCTGGCGTGCGCACATCAAAGCCGTCACCGATGACCTGCTCGACGTTGACGCCTGGCTGCCAGGCCGCTTTGGGCACATCGCTGTAACTCGGTCCAAGGTAGTAACCGTTCTCAGACGTCCCCGTCGCACCAATCAGGATCTCAAGGTCGCGTCCGTCGTCATCGCCTGAGAACCAGTCAAGGGCGACGCCCCAGCTGCCGCGCCCGCCGGGGTTGCCCTCGGTGTCGGACCAGGCATCCCAGACCTCGTCGCCGTATTCGAGCCGGGCGACTTGAGTCCAGCCGCCGTCGTCGTATTCCATACCGCAAAAGAGCTGCATCGGCTCGATCGGGCCGTTCGCTCCGTCGGGATCGATGAAGAAGATGTCGCTCGAAGTGTTCGGGAAAGCAGCCAGCAGCGCCTGGCACGAGATCGCCGCCGAGTCACGCGAGGATCCATCACCGCCCACTGGAGGCGCCGTTCCGGCATCGACCGGTTCGGTCGTTCCGCCGTCAGCGGTGCCGCTCGAGCCGGCGTCGGCCCCTGGAGCCACCCCTGCGTCCGCAGCAGGGACGCTGTCGGCAGGTACACACAAGCCCCCTGCGCAGACCTCTCCCGCCCGACAGGCTTCAAGGCATTCATTGGCGGTCGGCGCCGAAATGGTCACGTCGCCGCAGGCGATCGTCGAGCCGCTTAGAACCAAAAGGAGCGCGTGATGAAGCTTCATGAGGTGACCTCTTTCTCTCGGGCTTAGCCATTGTGTAGCCTGTTTATCGCAAATCGGCACCCACTCAGATGACCGACCCCACAAATCGAGCTAAACCGCAGCCAAGCTCAGGGCAACCAGCGCCTAAACCGACTAATCCGTTCAAGTCAAGCTCGGGTGCCCCACAGAGGTAAAACAGATAAAAAGGCTCAAGACCGGGCTTGTAACGACGATTTTGTTGGCGCATAACACAACGGGAGCAATTCAGCGTGCCTCATTTATCAACCAAATCGACCATTTCTCGGTCCTCGAAACGGGTGGCGGTGGTCGGCGCTGGCGTCGCTGGTTTGACCTCGGCGTTTTATCTGGATCGGCTGACCGACTACCAGGTCACCGTTTTTGAGACCCGCGACCGCATCGGTGGCCACGCACACTCCCATCAGCTCATCGATAACGACGGCAACCCCTTCGTGGTCGACACCGGCTTCATCGTCTTCAACGATCGCAACTACCCCAACTTTCGGCAGCTGCTCAGCACGCTTGATGTGGACCCTCACGACACCGAGATGTCCTTTAGCGTGTCGCTCCCAAAGGGTGGTAAGCGAGGTGGCTTTGAGTACAACGGCGGCAGCCTAGCGGGCTTGTTTGCACAGCGCCGAAACCTGCTCAACCCCAGGTTCTGGAAGCTGCTTCGAGACATCGTCCGGTTTAACAAGCTAGCGAAAGCAAGCCGCCAATCCGACCTGGGCGACCAAACGGTCGGCGCTTGGCTCGATCAGCACGGCTTTGGACAGGCGATGGTCACTCAGTACCTGCTGCCGATGGCGGGCGCGATCTGGTCGGCTTCGCCGCAGCGCATCCGAGACTTCCCAATCCAGTCGCTGTTTCACTTTTTAGATAACCACGGCCTCCTCAACCTTGAAGACCGCCCCCAGTGGTGCTCCTTGCGCGGTGGGAGCCGGACCTACGTCAACGCCCTTGTCGATGCCTGCTCGGCGGAGTTCAAGGTGGGCTCGGGCGTTGAGCAGGTGATCCCAAACGACGCCGGCTGCACGCTCAAAACAGCAGACGGAATCGAGCATGAGTTCGACGCGGTGGTGATGGCCTGCCACGCCGACGAGGCGCTTGCGATGCTCGCCGAGCCCGACGCCACCGAGCGCTCGATCCTCGGCGCGTTCGACTACTCTGAGAACACGGTCTACTTGCACTCTGATGAGCAGTGGATGCCGCTGAGGCGATCGGCCTGGGCGTCGTGGAACTACATGGGCTCTGGCGACGGCGAGGACGACCCGATCGCGGTGAGCTACTGGATGAATGGTCTGCAAGAGCTGACCACCGAACAGCTCATGGTGGTCACGCTCAACCCAGCCCAGACCCCAGCTCGAGTGATCGAAAAGCTCGTCTACCGGCACCCTCAGTTTGATCTCAAAGCCTTTCACGCGCAGCAGCGCCGAGGCGAGCTCCAAGGGCATCGCAACCTCTGGTATGCTGGCGCTCATTGGCGCTGGGGCTTTCATGAGGACGGCGTCATCTCGGCGCTCTGGGCGCTCAAGAGCATGGGCGTCGATGTGCCCTTGCGCGACGAGATGGAGCCGCGATGAGCGACTTGCTGCTGGGTCGAATGGAGCACGCTCGCGCCGCTCGGGCAGAGCGCGCGCACCGGTTCGCCTACCCGTGGTTCGGTGTGGTGGCGCGCTACCCGATCCAGAGCAAAGGGCGCTGGTTCACCCACAACCGCCTCGGCTTTCTCAGCGTTGATGACCGCGACCACGGCTGGCGCGACGGCTCCGACCCGATGACCTGGCTCCAAGCCGAGCTAGAGGGCGCTGGGCTGGACCACAAGGTCGGTGATTTTAGCGTCGAAGTGCTGACCATGCCCAGAGTGCTCAACTTTGTCTTTAATCCGGTCAGCTTTTGGTACCTACGCGATGATGACGGGCGCGTGATGATCATCGTCGCTGAGGTGAACAACACCTTTGGCGGAACCCACAGCTACGTCCTGCACCATGACGGGGCGCCCTTCACCGGTGATGAGTGGATCACCGTACCCAAAAAGCTCTACGTCTCGCCCTTCTTTAAGGTCGAGGGCTTCTACCGCTTCTGCTTTCGCCACAGCGACGAGCACACCGACGTGCGGCTCAACCATCTGGACAACGACCAGAAGCTGCTGATCGCCACCCGGGTGGGCGGCGACCGCGTGGCGATCTCGAGACGACGCATCCTGCGCTATGGTTTTAGCGCTTTATTTAGGGTCTGGATGGCGCTGGCGCGCATCCACATTCAGGCCGGCTTTCTGTACTTAAAAGGGGTCAAGCTGGTGCCGCGTGATCGCGGCCACGGTCGACCCGTCAAACCGAAATAAACACTGTGAGAACACCGTGAGTATTAGAAATCTCCTCTTCGCATCGGGCGCTAAACGCTTCGTCGAGCGCTCGATGGGCGAGCTCAAAGTCGGGCGCCTCGACATGATCCTTCCGGGCGGCGAGTGCATCGTGCGTCAAGGGGCACAAGAAGGGCTGCATGGCGTGCTTGAGATCAAGCGCTGGCGCACCTTCACCGCCATCTTGCGGCGCGGCGACATCGGCTTTGCCGAGGCCTACATCAAGGGCGACTGGGACACCCCGGACCTGTCCGCTCTGATGACCGTGCTCGCCAGCAACGTGGACACCTTCAACGACGACTTCGGCGCCCGCGGGATCGACCGGATCATGACCTCGGTGCAACACTTCATGCGGCGCAACAGCAAAAAGCAGAGCCGCAAGAACATCGAGGCGCATTACGACCTAGGCAACACCTTCTACGAGCTCTGGCTCGACCCGACGATGACCTACTCGAGCGGCATCTTTAACGAGGGCACGGCCGAGCTTGAGACCGCCCAGCGCACCAAGTATCAGCGCATCTTAGACCAAGCCGAGCTCGAGCCCAACAGCCACATCTTAGAGGTCGGCTGCGGCTGGGGTGGTTTCGCCGAGGTTGCGGCCGAGGCGGGTCACCGGGTCACCGGGATCACCATCTCCCCGGCTCAGCTCGACTACGCCAAAAGGCGCCTCGCGCCGCAGATTAACGACGGCGCAGTGGAGCTCACGCTCACCGATTACCGGGACCTAAACGGCAGCTTCGACGCCATCGCCTCGATCGAGATGTTCGAAGCGGTCGGCACCGAGTGGTGGTCGGCGTATATGCAGACCCTCAAGCGCAACCTCAAACCGGGCGGCAAAGCGGTGGTTCAAAGCATCGACATCCGAGACGACCTGTTTGAGGGCTACAACAGCCAGGCCGACTTTATCCAAACCTACATCTTCCCCGGCGGTTTGATCCCCTCGCCCGAGCGCTTTCGAGCGGCGGCAGCTCAAGACGGCTTAGAGTGTCTGGACAGCCACCACTTTGGCTTGTCCTACGCCAAGACCTTACGGGACTGGCAGACCAACTTTAACGCCGTCGAAGACAACGTGCGCCACCTCGGCTTTGACACCGAGTTCATCCGGCTGTGGAACTTCTATTACAGCTACTGCATCGGCGGCTTTGAAGCCGGCCGAACGGGCGTGGGTCAGCACACCTTGAGGGTGGCGTAACCATGGGGATTAAAGCGAAGGTCTTTGGCTTGGCCGAGCGCGGCTTGATCCCGGATGCGCTGGTGCGCGCAGGGATCCGCAACATGAGCCAGGAGACGGGGGCGGCGGCTCGATGCGCCACCCCCGAAGAGCGTGAAGAGCGCATGAGCGCGTGGGTTGCGCAGATGAACGAGAGCCCCATTGCGTTAGCGCCCGTCGAATCCAACGAGCAGCACTACGAGGTCCCGTCCGCCTTCTTCGGCGAGGTCTTAGGGCCGCACCGAAAATACTCCTGCGCCTACTGGGCTAAAGGCACCACGAGCTTAGCCCAGGCCGAGGCGGAGGGCCTTGAGCGCACCTGCGCCAACGCCGGGCTAGTCGATGGGCAAAAGATCCTAGAGCTTGGCTGCGGCTGGGGCTCGCTGAGCTTGTTTATGGCGGCTCGCTACCCCAACGCGCAGATCACGGCGGTGTCGCATTCGCGCACGCAGCGAGAGACCATTTTAGGGCTCGCCGATGCGCGAGGTCTAAACAACATCGAGGTGATCACCTGCGACATGAACGACTTCGAGCCGCCCGAGCCCGGCAGCTACGACCGCGTGGTCTCGGTCGAGATGTTTGAGCACATGCGCAACTACGGGCTGCTGCTCAAGCGGATCAGCACCTGGCTCAAGCCCGGCGGCAAACTCTTTGTCCACGTCTTTTGCCACAAAGAGACCGCCTACCCTTACGTGGACTCTGGCGACCCAAGCGACTGGATGACCCGCCACTTCTTCGCCGGCGGTATGATGCCCAGCGATGACCTGCTCACCCGCTTCCAGGACGACCTAAAGCTCGAGGAGCAGTGGCGCTGGAACGGCAGCCATTACGGCAAAACGAGCGAAGCCTGGCTCGAGCTGATGGACCGCCGCAAAGCGACCGCCTACCCGATCCTCGCCGACACCTACGGCGACGACGTCAAGGTCTGGTGGGGTCGCTGGCGCATCTTCTTTATGGCCTGCGCCGAGTTCTTTGCGCTCAACGGCGGCGAGGAGTGGTACGTGAGCCATTACCGCTTTGTGCGGCCATAGCGCCCTCGACAAACCGAGTTCGCTCGCTTGACGCACCGACCCGCTCACCCGAGTCTAAGCAAGGCTCGATGCTCGAGCGGAGGGTCAACGCAGGATGCAAGCACGACGCCTCTGGCTGTTCGCCGCTGCGCTGGCTGCTGGGTGTGCCCCGGCCGACGCGCCGGCGCCTGAGCCAGCACCCAAGGCGTGCCAAGCGGGCACCTGGGACCACGACAGCGACCCAGCCACCGCCTGCCAAGAGTGCGCGCCAGCCTGCGCGCCCGGCGCCACCCAGACCGCCGCCTGCGCCGCCACGAGCGATCGCGTCTGCACGCCCTGCGCCGAGGGCAGCTGGGACCACGACGGCGACCCAGCCACCGCCTGCCAAGACTGTGCGCCAGCCTGCGCGCCCGGTACCACCGAGACCACCGGCTGCGCCGCCACGAGCGATCGCGTCTGCACACCCTGCGCCGAGGGCAGCTGGGACCACGACGGCGACCCAGCCACCGCCTGCCAAAACTGCGCGCCAGCCTGCGCGCCCGGCGCCACCGAGACCGCCGCCTGTGCCGCCACGAGCGATCGTTTCTGCACGCCCTGCGCTGAGGGCAGCTGGGACCACGACAGCGACCCAGCGACCGCCTGCCAAGCCTGCGCCGCCGCCTGCACCCCCGGTCAAACCCAAGTCCAAGCCTGCTCAGCGACGACCGATCGCGTCTGCTCAGGGTGCGCCGAGGACCACTACGATCAGGACCAAGACCCGCTCACCGAGTGCGACGAATGCGCCGTCTGCGCGCACGGCTCGACGCAGACGCAAGCCTGCACCCCGCTCACCGACCGCAGCTGTCAAGCCTGTCAGCCAGGGACCACCGACGTCGACGCCGACCCGCTGACCGCCTGCACCGACTGCAGCGCCTGCCCCGCCAGCCAGATGAACCACGGGCTGTGCACCGCTCAAACCGACCGCAGCTGCCACGACTGCACCGACGACCGCCACAGCCAGGTCCCGAGCGTCAACCCGCAGCTTGCGAACCCCTTCGCCGACTGCCCGCCGGGCGACCCAACCTGCCTGCAGAGCATCGACCTCGCCGTCTTTTATGACGCCGCAGCGCTCGCCGACTTTGGCGGTGACCTCAACCAGCTCACGGGCTGGGTGCGCAACGCCATCCAGGCAGCCAACAACACGCAGCGCAACTCCATGCTGACGCCCGCCCAGCGCTACCGGCTCGCCGGCGTCCGCGCGTTCACGCTCGACGTCCGCCCCAGCTCGATCGGGTCGCTGGCTGCGGCGCGCTTCAACCAGCACACGCAGTCCGTGCGCCGATCCCTCGGCGCCGACATCAGCGTCTTCTTGGTCAGCGAGACCACCGGGCCTATGGGCTACTCGTACTTCCTCTATGGCCCGACCGTGCGCCCCGAGCGCGGCGCCGTGATCGTCAACACCGGCTACGGCGCGCACCCCAACTTCTGTGGCAGCTCAAGAAACCGCCTGCTGCTGGCGCATGAGCTCGCCCACATCCTAGGCACCAAGCACAACCGCGCCGTGCTCCCAGGCGGCAGCGGCACCGCCTACGCCTACCACAACCTCGAGCCCTACCACCGCCGCAACGAAGCCTTCGGCCAAGCGGTCAGTCAGCACAACCTGAGCTTCTACACCGTCACCGGCTACAGCACGTACCGCCCAGGCCCCAACAACGAGACGAGGTCCTGTCCGGACTGCACGCGCATCCCCTTCTACGCCTCGCCCGACCTGTGGTGGGTATTTAGTGAACACGACCCACTCTACGGCGGCTGCTTGGCGCTTCAGACGTTGGATGACGGGCGGCTTCAGCTCGCCTGCAGCGCCGACGACCCGTGGCGGGTTGTCGACGGCAGCTATCAACTCAACCCGGGCGCCTTGCGCGCGTTGCCGGTTGCGGAGCTGCTCAGCCGAGCGGTCCCGCTCGGTGTCGACCAGCCTCGGTTTACGCACCCCGAGACGCAAGACGAGGTGGTCGACGCAACCAGCTCTCGAGCGCGCGACACCGTCGCCGAGCTCTGGCAGGCGCGGGCAAACGCCGCCAAGCCACTCGACCCTCGCTGCAACGTGGATTGCGCCGGGCAGCACCGCATCGCCTGCGCCGTCGGCGAGCTGCAATGCGGCGCCTGCTTGCCGGGCTATGCAGAGTTCGCAGACACCTGCTACCCGCGCCGCACCATCGACCGCAACGACCCGCGCCATGACGAGCGCTACACCCCCTCGGGCGTCTTTGCGGCGCCGAGCGGGCAAGCTCAGACCACGATCACGCTCGCCGGCCCCTCCGACCTGTTTCGCGTCGAGCTCTATCTGGGCACCACCGACGCACAGGGCGCCCCCGACTACGCCTGGGCGGACGCCTCAGCGCACTCGCTCAACCTGCCTTGGGCGCCAGCGCATCGCTTCACCGTCGAGGCGCTCCACAGCGACAACCGCGTCACCGAGCTGAGCGGCTTTGAGGTGCTCAATGATTCGAACAACCAGCGCGACAGCAGCCTGGTCTTTGTGATGACCGCCGATGAGTGGATCGAGGACGTCAGCGGCCTGCGGCTGACGCTTACCGCCGAGCAAGGCGACTACGGCATCAGCCTGCTTGAGTTGCGCAGTTTTGGGCAAGCTCGCTGAGTATCTCCTCTGCTGGAGCGCCGCATCGAAACCCCCTTACGATGGCCGCGTCACCGGCACGACCAGCATCTGATTGGCCGGTATCAGCGGCTGTACCGCTGTCGATTGTGCCGCTATCCATTGCGCCGGTATCCGCCGCAGCGCCTGCGCCAACATCACCAGCAGGTCCAGCGCCGGGCGCAACCGGCGGCTCTTCACCGTCTTGCAGGACCGCCAAACGCACCGACCGCCCAGGTAAGGCGTTGCCGAATTGGTCACGCAAGCGCACCTGCACCAAATTGCCGCTCGATTGATCGCGATCGAGCACCATGAGCGTGTCTTCGCCGGCGAGCGGGTCGACCACTTGACCGGTCTCCCAGGCAAAGCTGCCCAAGCCCGAGACCTCGACACCGACGACAGCCTCCGAGGCATCGGGCACAACGATCAGCGCTTCGACCTGCGGCGCTAAACCCGGCACTTTGATCTCAAGGTCGACCGCGCCAGCGGGCCCCTCGTTGCTCAAAATAATAAAGCAGACGCCGTCGTCGTTGGTCACGCAGCTTGCGCCCTGCGGCAGCTTAAAGACCTCGCGCCAGCGCTCGGTTTTAAGCCCAAACTGCACCAACGTTCCAGCCAGCGGCTGCCCATCTTGGGCGAGCACGGTAGCGCCCGCTTGCACGGCAGTTCCGGCGAGGATCTGGTCGTTGTTCACGGCGTCGCCGGCGCCCTCAAAACCCTCGGCGATGGTCAAGCCGGTAAAGCGGACCTCGGTGGGCAGCCGCTCACCCGATTCGCTCGGTAAAGACGGCAGGGCATCACAGGCGCACAGCGCAGCCAAGGACAGACAAAAGCTTAGGTGCCGAAACATACGACCCTCCAGGAGGCGACAGACTCTGCGCTTTGGCGGCTTGAGCGGTCAAGCGAGTCACGCGGCCGATGACTAGTCGGCGCACTAGGGAGCATTGTGGGCAGCCTTTTGCGCACCACAGATGTACGCTAGACGGACTCGCCAAAGCTGCCCGAAAGGCCCGCCATGAACCCCTATCATCGACTGACGCGGCGACGCTGTGCGCCCTTAATGCTGATGGCGGCGGGGCTGCTCGCCTGCCCCGAGCCCATCCCTGCACCTCCTGACGCAGGCGCTGTGGCTTTGGCGGACACCGGCGGCGCCCAAGCCGACGCCCAGGTCCAGCAGGACGCGGCGCCAGGGGATGCAGGCGCAGCCGAAGCCGGCGCCTCCGACGCCAGCGCAGGGCTCGCCGATGCGGGCGCTCCGCTCGACGCAGGCGCCGCCCCGGATGCGGCGACGCCACGCCCAGACGCTGGGGTGGAGCCGCCAGGCTGCGGGCAGTACGTCCGCTTTACCCTGCACGGCACGGTCACCGCGGTCGAGGCGCCCGACCCAACCAGCGTTCGGATCTGGCAGACCCGGCTCGTCAACGAGCCGGTGCGGATCGTGGTCACCTACGACGCCACGGTCGCCGACAGCCGCCAGCAGGGTGATTTCGGTCAATACCGGCAGCCCGGAGAGACCACCAACATGACGATCGTCATGGCGGCGATTCAAGACAACTACACTCGGCCGATGAGCTTCTTCGTCGAGCCCTTTAACGACTTCGAGACCCAAGGTGACCGCCTAAAATTGGTGAGCAACTACCAGCTTATGGGCGGCGTCATCGCCCAAGCGATGGTCGACTTTCATGACGAATCCGAGACCGCGCTCGACAGCGTGGCGCTCCCGGGCGCGGTGCCCTCGCTCGCTGATTATCCTCAGGGCGCAACGCTGCGGATCACCCGATCGTCGATCGGCGGCCTCGACCCCGAGGCGGCGCAGCGGGAGGCGTGCATGCGCCTGCAAGAAGGCGAGCCCTGCCGTTACGCCAACGAGCTCGGTCAGTGCCGTGACTCACGGCGTGGGTTGATCTGCGTGAGCATCAACGCGTGGCCCGAGCAAGCCACCATCAGCGCCCGGATTGATCGGGTTGAGGATCAGTGCTCGGAGTAGCTGCGCATCAAGCTTCTCGACTAGGCTGAGATCGGCAGCCGCTCACCCGACTCACTCGGTAAGCCAGGCAACGAATCACAAGCGCTAGATGCTAAGATCGAGACGCAAAAACTCAGACGCCAACACATAGGACGCTCCGCAGGATGCGGGCGTGTGTGCTTGGGCGGGTTGTGGGGTAAAGGAAGTAGCCGATCCCTCAATACTGCTCGGCGACAAAGCAAACTCACCGCAAGCAATACACGCATCTTCGGCACCTCCCCAAAGGTGCACCTTTCGCGCCGAGCCTTCCCCCGGTCGAAGGGGGCGACGTTTGAGGAACAGACTTATTTAAGTCAGCTAAGGCATGCTGATCAACTCAACAACTTCCTCAACGGACAAACATTACAAACTGAATGGGATTGGAACATCTGCGGCTAGCTCCATTACCTACCCCTTGATTTGAATAATTGCAGCCATCAGGGGAAACATTATGTCGTGCAAAGCCGCTCCAAAAAGGGGCAGGTGTACCTGCCACGCACACCTTTCCATAGCCCGGCCCTAAGTTCGAAAATGTGAGATCAGCACAATCTTGCCCAATCCAATTTTCCCAAGAGTTAACAACCAAACGGTTTCGATACTCCCGATCATCAACCCAAACATCTCGTCGATGATTCATCGGTACTCGGCCTCGATAATTCCAAGGCTCTTGCTGACGCCATGCCTCGATGAGGTCAAATCGAGTGGGATGATCCAACTCGTTTTGTTGGTTCACAAAAGCGATCATAACCCGCGAGGCGCCGCGCAAAACAGGCATCAGCTCAGCGGGGTATCGTGGAACATTAATCCCGCCATAGTTGTTCGTCTCAGCACGAAAAACTTCCGTCCAGCCTCCTTGGTCTATGGTCATGTCACAATAGACTTCAACTGGGTCATGCCCACCCTGTCCATCGGGGTCCAACCAATAGTTGCCATTGGCAGGGTTCACTGCTGAATCGAGCACTAATGAGCAACTGGAAACTGCAAGGTTTGGGGCGCTACCATCCGGCAGACTGATGCACGCGTTGGTACATCCATCCCGATTGACCTGATTGCCGTCGTCGCAAGCCTCGCCATCGTCAATGTTCCCATTACCGCACGTATCAAAGGCACAGCCTGAACATCCGTCACCATCGATCTCATTTCCATCATCACAACTTTCGAACCGTCCCACATGACCATCCCCGCAACGCGTGCAGTCCGTGTCGCAACCGTCATCCCAAACCAGGTTCCCATCATCACAACTTTCGTACCTCGGGTCTCCTACCTGAAGGTCTTGGCGGACAAGCTGGTCACCACAACGCGCCACACGGCACTCAGCAGTGCAGGCGTCGTCATTGCGGTCGTTGCCATCATCGCAGTCTTCACCGTTTTGGACTACACCGTCTCCGCAGACGGCGCCGCATGAGGCGGCGTATTCGCTCCCTTGCCATGGCTGACCATCATCATAAAGTTCACCTTCGTCCACCACGCCGTCGCCGCACTTGGGACGCCAGGTGTACGGGCGCTTGAGACGTACTTCGTTGCCTTCGTAAGCGGCTATATAATTGATTTCACGACTAAAGTGCCCACTAAACGGCTGTCCTATACCGACGAAGTCTAAACCAACAAACCCATCTGGCGTGGCAGACCATAGGTAGAGTTTATGGTTATCATCGCCTGCCGCCAAGGTCAGACCGTCATAGGAAAATGCTAAGCTTTTCAGATTAAGTCGATTCGGCACATGGAGCGTCATCAGTAATGTTTTGCTTGCTACTTCCCAAATCTTCACAGTTCCTCCGTGTGATGCACTGGCAAGGATGCGACCATCCGGACTGAACGCTATCGCCGTCGCTCGTCGAGTGTGACCGTTTAACTCCGTGTACTGAGGTAAGTTATTTAGATCCCATAATCTTACTTCCCAACGCTGGCCGTGAATCGAGGCAAGCGTTTGACCGTCGGGACTAAACGCAACACCGTTGGTCCAACCAATGTTCAGCACATTGACACTTTCTAATCGCTCAAATGTTGTTGCGCTGACAATGTCAATGGAATCGCCAGCGCCTGAGGCAATTGTTTGTCCATCAGGACTAAAAGCGACACTGTAAACATTGTCATTATGGTGCGCAGCACTTCTCAGGTGAGCACCGCTAGTTACATCCCAGAGATCGATACTATTTCCGATATCGCCAGAGACGAGCGTTCGACCATCAGGACTATACGCTATCGTATAGACTGCACCATGATTCTGGATCACTCTTCGCTCTTGCCCGCTTGAAGGGTCCCAAAATCTAATTCTGCCGTCCTCAACTCCTACGGCTAGCGTGCCATCTGTAGGACTAAAGGTTACACTTGTCGCTATATCAGAGTGATTCAGACTGCGAAGAAATGTTCTTGTGACTGGATCCCAAACCTCAACCCTTGTCCCCCCTGCAAACGCCAAGAACCGTCCATCAGGGCTGAACGCAATACTTCTTATCTGTCCATCAAGTATTGATAACATTTGTCGGTTCGAAAGTGAGCCGTCAGGATGAACGGAATCACCATTTTCCAAGCGAAACACACCCTGTTCAAGCACAGCTTCGCTATCTAATAATTCCAAGCCGTTTGCCTCGGCTATCTCCTCATTGATTTCAATCAATAATCGTTTACGATTCTGACAGTTCAATGAATTGTTCAAACAGACGACCACTGCAGCAGGCGCAACTTCTAGCTGCATCGAATAAAGGTTGGTATTACGCAGCGATCGGTCGTTCCAAACCAGGCGCTCAGCCTGCGCCCTGAAGACCAGCGCATCGCCCGTACCACGATGCAATACCAAGCTCGGGTACCCGGCTTGCTTTGCGGCGAGCACGACCAAGTCATCGGCTCCGTCATTGTCCATATCCGCAATGGCGCAAGCGAAGCGATTATCGATGGGCGGAACGTAACCGCCGCCCTCCCAACTACGAATCGCCTGCTGGCTGTCGCTAGGCAGTGCGCCGTCTGCGTCCAAATGCACCACCGCAAACCAGCCGCCGCTGTCATCCGTACCGCAGACCAGCAACTCTTCCGCTTCGTCGTCGTCAAGGTTGGCGCGCAAACCACCGCGAATGGTCACTTCGCCCTCAGCACCATCAGGACGCGTAATCGTCAGTTCGGCGCCGGAACCGCCCTCGCCTGCTCCCGTCCATTGTATAGGCGGATGGGCGTAAAAGAGCTTGGCGTTGCTCACGGCCCCGTCATCACCCGGGTGCTTGAGACGAATTCCCAGCCAACGCCCTGCGCCGAGCCAGCGATCTCGAATCGTCACCTGAACATCAAACTCACCGCCATCTCGAAAGGTGTAGTGTAGTGGGATGCCGGCGCGCAGGACCTGCGGTTCTCCATTTACTAGTCGAACCTGAATGGCTCCCCCTTCAGTACGCTCCATCGCCACCAGCTCGGCGGCAGTACACAGCTCCGCTGGCTCGCAGTCGCCGCTATTGAGCAAGTTGGGAAAGCGCAAGCCCTGCGCCGTGAGCTGCCAGGTATGCTCACCGCCTTGTGTCATTACAAAGGAGGCGTCGTCACCAAAGGCGACATTTTGCAACTCGGGCGCCTCAAAGCCGCGGGTTTCCAAGAGCAACTGCTCACGCGCAGCCACCTGTTCGGCGGTTTCGCCGTCGGCTGCCGGGCGACCGTTAGCGGCGCGGGTGATGTAATTGTCCACCTCATTGAAGTAGCGAGGGCGCAGGCTGCAATCTTGCTCCTCTTGGTTGCCGCCCGCCACGCGAAAGCTCGCCTCGCCGTTCTCGTCGATTTCAAAGGCGCGGGTTTGGACAAAGCAGTTGCTCACGTTGAGCCACATGCGCAGCCCCTCGGGCGCTAAGTTGTTGGCGTCACGGGCTTGCAAAGTCACCAGCACGCTAGTGTCATCGGTCCATTCGTTGGGGCTCTGCGCGTTGTTGGCTAGGCTGCGCACCTCAGCGGCGGTGAGCGTGGCGATTACCGGCGGTCCCGGGATCTGCACAATGCGTAAGCGAGCGTTGGCGGGTGTGGCGCCGTGGGCTAAGCGGTAGACGCAAGTGGCGACATTGCCGCCCGCAGTGAGCGCTAAGTTACCTTGTCCAAAAGTGATGGTGCCGGACTCATCGGTGACGCCCGCTTCGGCGAACTGCGCGCAGCTCTCGCCCGCTTCTAAATCAACGCTCAAGCCGCGGTTCGCCAAGCCGGCGCCTTGGGTGTTGAGCACCCAGATCGCCAAGCTCTGCGTCAGCGCCGTACCGGCGCGCATCGTGAGCGTCGGCAGGCCTTCTTCCACCGGCAAGGCTTGCCCGTCCAAGGTCATGGTCAAGCTGGCGGCAGAGCCCTCACCGACTTGCACGGTGGTGGTGGCGGTCACCGGACCGCCCTCGGTTTGCAGGGTGCCCGTAACTAAGGCGTCACCGACCTCGTTGGCTCGCAAAACGCTCACTCGAAAGCGCCCATCGGGACCGGTGGTGCCGGTGAGCGTCTGCGCGTTGGTCCAGTTGGCGGCGAGCACCAAGCTCTGCGGTGCCGTAATCTGCACCGGCACATTGGGCACGGCGTTGGCGGCGTCATCGACGCCGTCGAGCACCGTGTAGGTGAGCTCACCCGCTGCGCCTCCAAGTAAGGCTTCGACCACACCCGTAGGGCTGACCACCAAATGCGCCGGATCGCCGGGAGCGACGTTGATCGAGACCTGGTCGCTCACCTCGCTGCCCACCGGCTGAGCGCGGAGTTGAATGGGGTTTGAGTAGGTGGCGCGGCTCACCACCCGAACGGTCAAATCTGCTGCCTCAAGCTCAGGGTCAATGGTGACCACCTCGCTGATCAGCGGCTCGTTTGAGCCCGCGAGGCGAAGCGCCTCGGCATGCCCCACCGAAGCCATAGTAAAGCGAAACTGAAGCGGCGGGCGCGTGTCGGGTTGGTCGTCACTTGGCGGCAAACCGGCGCGCACCACCTTGTTGTCCTCGGCGTCAAAGGCGGTCACGCGAAAGCTCAGCTCGGCGCCTGAGCGCACCGGGTCGGGCCACTGCCCGTGCGGCATGAGCTGCACGCGCTGCACCACGCCAGCGCTGACCTCGACCGCCAGCTTCTTAGGCGGGACCTCGTATTCGGCGAGGCGTGCGACAATACGACCGCCGCCGAGCAGGCGCGCAGGACAGACCGCCTGAACCGAGACTTCCCCGAGCCCGTCGCTGGTGCGCAGCCGTGGGCTTACCCCCTCTAAGCCGCCTTCGGTGTCAAACAGCACGCGTACGCCAGGTACGCCGCCGCCGTTCGCGTTAACCACCCGAAAGCGCACCACCGCGGTAAAGTCGCCAGCGCGGCAGGTCACCCGGGGCTCAGGCTCACCCTCGCCCGGCTCGGCGGGCGCTACCAACACCAACCCCGTGGGTGTGCCGGCGCGGGTCCTGCCTTGCAGGGTCATGTGCTCGGTGCCATCGCTGGCGGTAAAGAAGCCGCCTGGGTTGATCCGAATCGACCAGCCGGCGCGCAGCGTGCCGGGTTGCACGCAAAAGGAGGCGTAGCCGTCGTCGTCCGTGGCTGCTGCGAGCGCAAGGCTCGGCAGCTCATCATCGCCGGGCGCCGCGCAGCCGCCGTCGCTCAGCGCTAAGCGCACTGGGCTGGCGTCGAGTGTGCGCGAGAGCAGTTTGTTTGCGCCGCCGTCACCCGCTGCGGCGTCGCTGGCGCCGGAGTCACCGAGCCCTGCGTCAACCGCTGCGCCCGAATCAAGCGCCAAGCCGGTATCGGGCGCCCCCGTGTCCAAAACATAGCCCGTGTCTTGTGCGCCCGAGTCCACCGGCGGTCCCGCATCGGTCACAGGCGGCGCCTCTTGCACCACCTCAAGCGCGACGTTGCGCCCGCTCAGCGGGTTATCAAAACCATCGAGCAAGCGCACCCGCACAAGACGCCCAGCGGGTTGATCCACGTCCAAAAACAGCACGCGATCGGCGACCGCGAGCGGTCAGGGTGACCCGCTCGCCCACTCCAAGGTGCCTAGGGTCTCAATGTCCAAGGTCACTCGCGCCGTGTCTTCTTGGGCGAGCACAACAAAGGGGTAGCTCTCGACCACCGGCGGGTCGGCGGCGATGCGCGCGCCCAGGCTAAACGCCCCGGCGCCGCCACGGCTCACCAGCACCACCGAGCACTGCCCTTGGGCGTCGCTCAAGCAGCGGTCGCCCTCGGGAAAGCGCACCAGATCGGCGAAGTTGTCGGTCTGGACCGAAAAAACGGTCTCAACGCCTGCGAGCGGCTCACCCGCCACGCTGCGCACCTCTAACACCAAACGCAGCGCTTGGCCGGCGACCACCGAGCTTGGCTCTGCCGCGACCTCGCCCACGGCGGTGGTCAGGCTCA